>DATLWA010000351.1:0-8892 GCA_035576905.1 Gemmatimonadales bacterium | reverse complement strand
GTGATCGTGGCGGTGGTGGCGACCCTGTGGATGGGCACCATCGGTTTCCTCGACGACTATCTGAAGATCGTGCGCGGCAAGTCGCAGGGGTTGGTCGCGCGCTGGAAGCTCGCGGGGCAGATCTCATTCGGTGTGGCGCTGGGTCTGTTCCTGGTGTTCGAGCCGCTCACGCCCGGGCTCCCGTCGGCTTCCACCCAGCTACCGCTGCTCAAGTACATCCTGCTCATCATGCCGTGGCCCTTGTACGTCGTGTTCGTCACGCTCGTGGTGGCGGGCAGCTCCAACGCCGTCAACCTCACCGACGGTCTCGACGGCCTGGCGACGGGCCTCACCGCCATCGCCGCGGGCGCATTCGCCATCTTCGCCTACCTGTTCGGCCGCTTCGACGCCGCGCACTACCTCGGCGTGTACCACCTCCTGGGGGCAGGCGAGCTCACGATCTTCTGCGGCGCGCTGATGGGCGCGGCGCTCGGCTTCCTGTGGTTCAACGCGCACCCCGCCGAGGTCTTCATGGGCGACACCGGGGCGCTCGCGATCGGCGGCGCGCTGGGCACCGTGGCGATCCTGCTCAAAGCGGAGTTCCTGCTGCTCATCGCGGGCGGCATGTTCGTGGCGGAGACCGTCTCGGTGATGATTCAGACCAGCGTGTACCGCTTCTACAAGAGCCGGCGCGGCAAGGAGTACGCCGACGCGCATCGCGTCTTCCGCATGGCGCCGCTGCACCACCACTTCGAGAAACTCGGCTGGACCGAGCCGCAGGTGGTGATGCGCTTCTATATCCTCGCCGTGCTGTGCGCGATGATCGCCCTCGCCACGCTCAAGGTGCGATGATCCCGGAGTCCTGGCGCAACGGCGTGGTCGCGGTCGTGGGGCTCGGCAAGAGCGGCGTCGCCGCCACCAAGTTGCTGGCGCGCGCCGGCGCGCGCGTCTACGCGAGCGACGCGGCGGCCCAGCCGTACGCCGCCATCGACGGCCTGCGCGGGCTCCCCGGCGTGGAGGTGCAGACCGGGGGTCACGACCTGGCCAAGATCACCGCCGCGGCGGGCGTCGTCGTGTCGCCCGGGGTGCCGCCCGACGCGCCGCCGCTCGCCGCCGCGCGCGCGGCCGGCGTCGAAATCGTCTCGGAGCTGGATCTGGGCTGGCGCGCGCTCGCCGGCGTGCGGGCCATCGCCGTTACGGGCACCAACGGCAAAACCACCACCACTGCGCTGGTCGCGCACCTGCTGCGCGTGGCCGGGCTCAAGGCGGAGGCTGCGGGCAACATCGGGCGGCCGCTGGCCGACATCGCGGTGGCGGGCGAGCGCTATCAGTGGCTCGCCGTCGAAGTGTCGTCGTTTCAACTGCACGACAGCCCGCATTTTTCTCCCGACATCGGGATTCTGACGAACCTCGCGCCCGACCATCTCGACCGCTATCCGTCGATCGCGGCGTACTATGCGGACAAGCGTCTGCTGTTCCGCAACGCCCGGCGGGAGAGCGTGTGGGTGTTGAACGCCGACGACCCCGCCGTGCTCGATCTGGCGCGCGGTGTGGCCGGGTCGCAGCCGCGCTTTTCGCTGCGCAAACCGGCCGAGGCGTGGTACGACGCGCCGTCGCGGCGCCTGCTGCTGGGCGGCGCGGAGCTGCTGCCGCGCGCCCAGCTGGAGCTGCTGGGGGATCACAACGTCGCCAACGCGCTGGCGGCCGCCCTGGCGGTGCAGGAGGCGGGCCTGCCGCCCGGCCTCATTGCCGAAGGGCTGCGCTCGTTCCGGGCGTTGCCGCACCGGCTCGAGCCGGTGGGTGAGTTCGGTAGCGTCCTGTGGATCAACGATTCGAAGGCGACCAACATCGCGTCGACCGTCGTGGCGATCGAGGCGATGTCGCGGCCGTTCGTATTGTTGCTCGGCGGCCGCCACAAGGGCGAGCCGTATACGCGACTCGGGCCGTTGCTCAAAGAGAAATGCCGCCTGGTGGTCGCCTATGGAGAGGCGGGCCCCCTGGTCGAGCAGGACCTGAAGGGCGCCGTGGCGCTGGAGCGGGGCACGACGTTCGCCGACGTGATGGAGCGGGCGCGCCGCGCGGCTCGTCCCGGCGATGCGGTGCTGCTGTCGCCCGCCTGCTCGAGCTACGACATGTTCAAGAATTACGAGGAGCGCGGCGCCACGTTCCGCCGCCTCGCGTCGGGCGCGTGATCGATCGCCTGTGGGAGACGCGGCTCCTCACCGTGCTCGCCGCGGTGCTGGTGGTGTTCGGGCTCGCGGCCGTGTACGGCGCGTCGAGTCTCGTCACCACGTCGGGCGGTGTGGTGGGCGCGAGTTTCGCGCTGCGCCAGGCGATCGGCGCCGCGGCGGGCGGCCTGGTCGCCACGATCCTGGCGCGCACGGACTACCGGCTGTGGCAGCGCCACGCCTGGCTGGTGCTCGGCATCGTGGTGGTGCTGCTGATTCCGCCGCTGTTGCCGTTCACGCATCGCATCGCGCCCACCATCAACGGCGCGCGCCGCTGGGTGAACCTCGGGCTCGTGACCATTCAACCGTCGGAGCTCGCCAAGTTCGCGGTGGTGGTGTGGACCGCCATGCTGGCGGCGAAAAAGGGCGAGCAGATCCGCACGTTCAAGACGGGGTTGCTGCCGTTCCTGGTGGTGCTCGGGCCGCTGGTCGGGTTGATCTTCCTCGAGCCCAACCTCTCGATGGCGCTGCTCGTCGCCATTCTCGCGGGCGTGGTGCTGTTCACCGCCGGCGCGCGCATCGGACACTTCCTGCTGCTCGCCATCGTCGCCGCGCCGTTGCTGTTCGGCGCGGTCGCCAGCGCGCAATACCGCTGGGCGCGGGTGCTCAATTTCTTCAATCCGGGCGGCCCGCCCACCGAAGCGCAGTGGCAGGTGAAGCAATCGCTCGTCGGCATCGGCGCGGGTGGCGTCTTCGGCGTCGGTTTCGGACACGGCCAGCAGAAGCTGGGATTCCTGCCGTACGCGTATTCCGATTTCATTTTCTCGACCATCGGCGAGGAGTGGGGCTTCATCGGCGTGCTGGCCATCGCGCTCGGCTTCGCCGCGTTCGTGTGGATCGGCTCCCGCATCGCGCGCAGCGCCGCCGATCCGTTCGGCCAGCTCCTGGCGACCGGGCTCACGGCGTTGATCGGTGTGACGGCGGTGCTGCACATCGGCGTCAGCCTCGCGGTGTTGCCGGCGACGGGCGTCACCCTGCCGTTCATCTCCTATGGCCGCTCGAGCCTGTTCATCTCGCTCGTGGCGACCGGCGTGCTGATCAGCGTGGGGCAGGGGAGAAAGCGCGGAGGCAGCGCGCCGTGAAGATTCTCGTGGCGGGTGGCGGGACCGGTGGGCATCTCATGCCCGCCCTGGCCCTGGCGCAGGCGCTGCGCGACGCGCAGCCCGGCGTCGAGCCGGTGCTGATCGGGGCGGAGCGCGGCATCGAAGCCGAGATCCTGCCGCGCTATCCGTTTCGTTTCGAACTGCTGCCGATCGAGCCGCTGTATCGCCACGCGTGGTGGCGCAACATCCGCTGGCCGTTTCTCGCGTGGGGGGTGTGGCGGCGGGTCGGCGTGTTGCTGGCGCGCGAGCGGCCCGACATCGTCGTCGGCACGGGCGGGTACGCGGCGGGCCCCGTCGTGTGGCGCGCGCAACGCGAGGGCCTGCCCACCGCCATCCAGGAGCAGAACGCGTTTCCCGGGATCACCACGCGCTGGCTGGCGCGCGGCGCGCGCCAGATCCACCTCGGCTTCCCGGAGGCGCGCGAGCGGCTGCATCCGGGGAACGAGACGACGGTATTCGCGCTCGGCAATCCGATCCGTCCGCCCGAACCCGGCGACCGCGCGGCGGCGTGCAAAGCGCTGGGCGTCGATCCCGCGCGCCGCACGCTGCTCGTGTTCGGCGGCAGTCAGGGCGCCCGCGCGCTGAACTACGCGCTCGCCGCCGCGCTCGAGCACGGCCTCCTCACCGACGTCAACGTGATCTGGGGGACGGGCGCCGCGCACCTCGAGAGCTGCAGTCTGCTGGCACAGCCGGGCCGGGTGGTGGTGCACGGCTTCCTCGATCCGCTGGCGCCGGCGTATCGCGCCGCGGATCTCGTCGTGTGCCGCGCCGGGGCGATGACGACCGCCGAGTTGTGCGCCTGGGGCAAACCCAGCGTGCTGGTGCCGCTGCCGTCGGCGGCCGCCGATCACCAGACAGTCAACGCGCGCGCCCTCGAGGCCGCCGGCGCGGCGGTGGTGCTGCCCGAAAACGAGCTGACGTACGTCCGGCTCGCCCAGGTGGTCGGGGGTTTGCTGCGCGATCCGAACCGTCTCGCCGCCCTGTCGGGCAACGCCCGGGCGCGGGGGCGGCCGAGCGCCGCGCGCGACATTGCGACCCGGATTTTGACGCTGAATTCTTGACCGCGGGCTTTCGCAAGTGTAAGCGGTTTGCTATATTAGCCCCCCACAGATGACCTTATTTGCACCAGGTGACCCCCGGCCCATTCACTTCATGGGCGTCGGCGGAGCGGGGATGAGCGCCTTGGCGCTGCTGGTCAAACACCGGGGTGCGACTGTAACTGGTTGTGACATAGACACTTCCGGGGCGGCCGATCTGGCAGCTTTGGGAGTTCAAGTTTGGCGGGGGCACGATCCCCGCCATGTGGATGGGGCACGGGCGGTTGTAGTGACTGCGGCAGTAGCCCGGGATCACCCCGAGCTCGAGCGGGCGCGCGCCGAGGGGATTCCCGTGGTGCGCCGGGCCGACGCACTCGGCCAGGTCGTGGGGAGTGGGACGCTGGTGGCGGTAGCGGGGACCCACGGCAAGACGACCACCACGGTGATGGTCACGGAGGCGCTGGCGGCCGCCGGGCGAAATCCTACGGGACTCGCCGGCGGCCGTGTCGCTAGTTGGGGCGGCAACGCGCGCTTCGGGTCGGACGCGCTGTACGTGGTCGAGGCCGACGAATACGACCGCGCGTTTCTGTCGCTCGCGCCGGCCGTGGCGATCGTGAACAACGTGGAGGCCGACCACCTCGAGTGTTACGGCACGGTGGCGGCGCTGGAAGACGCGTTCGTCGAATTCGCGAGCCGCGCGCGGCGCGTGATCGCGGGCGGCGACGATGCCGGAGCGGGGCGGGTGGCGGCGCGCGTCGGCGTGCCGGTGTGGCGCGTGGGGCTGGCCGCGGATGCCGACGTTCGTATCGGCGAGCCGCAGCTCGGACCCGACGGCTCGCGCGCGACGGTCACGCTGCCGGGTGGGCGCAGCGTCAAGCTCGCGCTGCGCGTGCCGGGCGTGCACAACCTGCGCAACGCGGCGGCGGCGCTCGCGGCGGCGGCGGCGGTCGATGCGGACCTCGAGGCGTGCGCGCGGGCGCTCGCGGAGTTCCGCGGCGTGGGCCGGCGGTTCGAGCGGCTGGGGGAAGCGGCGGGTGTGACGGTGGTGGACGACTACGCCCACCATCCGAGCGAAGTGGCCGCGACGCTCGCCGCTGCGCGGCAGGCGTTTCCGGGCCGGCGCGTGGTGGCGGTGTTTCAGCCGCACTTGTTCTCGCGCACCGCGCTGCACGGCGACGCCCTGGGACGCGCGCTCGCGGCGGCGGATCTGGTGGTGGTGGCGCCGATCTACGGCGCGCGCGAGCAGCCGGTGCCGGGCGTGACGGCGGATCTGGTGGCGCGCGGCGCGGCGCGGGGCGGCGCGCCGACGACGGCGGTGCGCGAGCGGGCCGGGCTGAGCGCGGTGCTGGCGGAGACGGTCCGGCCGGGCGACGTGGTCTTCACGCTGGGCGCCGGGGACGTGACCCGCGTCGGACCCGAGCTTCTAGGTATCTTGGGGAAGCGGGCGTGACCGGCAGGCGGCGGGCGGTGTGGATCGGGGCGGGGCTGGTCGCCGCGGCGCTGGTGTGGATCGGCGCGCCGTACGCGCTGCGGCATGTGCGGTTCTTTCGGGTGCGCGAGATCGAACTCGTGGGATTGCGCAATCTCGCGCCGGACGCGGTGCTCGCGGCGCTGCGCCTCGACTCGACGGCGAGCGCGTTCGACGACTTGAGCGCGCCGGCGGAGCGGGTGCGGCGGCTGCATGGCGTGAGCGATGCCCGCGTGCAGCGGCGCCTGCCGGGCGCGTTGCGAGTGGTGGTGCGGGAAGTGGAGCCGGCGGCGTTCGTGCCGGGTCCGCACGGCATGGTGGTGGTGGACGCCGGCGGCCGGCCGTTGCCGTTCGACCCCGCGCGGGCGGGCCTCGACCTGCCGATCGCCGCGACGGCCGACTCGGGTGTGGTCGGCGTGCTGGCGCTGATGCAGGCCGTCGAGCCGCCGCTGTTCGGGGAAGTCACCGCCGCGCGATCGTACGGGCGCGGCGACGTTCTCGTGGAATGGGGGGCCCGTCGCGTGCTGCTGCGGCGCGATGCCGGTCCGGAGGTCATTCGGGCGGTGGTGCTTGTGGCGCAGGATCTGGCGGCCCGCGGACGGCCGTACGTCGAGCTGGACGCGCGCTACGCCGGACAGGTAGTCGTGCGCCGGAGGCGCAGCACGTGAGCCGCGAGCGGCAAATCGTCGCGGGCCTGGACGTCGGCAGCACCAAGACGTGCGCCGTGATCGCCGAAGTGACGGGCGACCTGCCGCGCTCGCCGGTGGCGAAGATCCTCGGCGTGGGGCTCGCGAAGAACGCGGGTGTACGGCGCGGCGTGGTGCGCGACATCGACGAGACCACGCGCTCGATCGTCGCGGCGCTGCGCGATGCCGAGCGCATGGCGGGCGTGAAAGTCGGCGGCGTGACGTGCGGCATCGCGGGCGATCACGTGCAGGCGCGCGTGTCGTCGGGCGTCGTGGCGGTGAACGGCGACGAGATCGGCGAAGCCGACATCGCGCGGGCCCAGCAGGTGGCGCGCGCGGTATCGCTGGGGCGGGATCACGAGCTGCTGCTCCACATCCCGCAGGAGTACAAGGTCGATCAGCAGCGCGGCATCCGCGACCCGATCGGCATGACCGGGATGCGGCTCGAGGTGGAGATGTACCTCGTGAGCGTGCAGGCCACCGCGGCGCAGAACCTGCGCAAGAGCGTGGAGCGCGCCGGGTACAAGGTGACCGACCTCGTGCCGGAGCCGCTGGCCGCGGCCGACGCGGTGCTGACCGAAGACGAGCGCGAGCTGGGCGTCGCCCTGGTGGAGATCGGCGGCTCGGCCACCAACGTGTCGATCTTCCACGAAGGGAAGATCCGGCATTTGGCGACCGTGCAGTTCGCCGGGACGCACGTGACGAGCGACGTGACGCAGGGCTTGAGCGTCACGCAGGCCGACGCCGAGCGGTTGAAGGAGCGGCAGGGCGTGGCTTACGAGCCGCTGGTCGATCCGGCGGAAATGATCGACCTGCCGTCGACGCCCGGGCAGGGCGCGCGCAAAGCGGCGCGGCAGCTGCTGGCGCACATCATCCACCAGCGCGTGGACGAAATCCTGCGGCTGGTGGAGCGCGAGTTCGAGCGCGCGGGCTACGGCGGCGGCAAACTGCCGGCCGGCGTGGTGCTCACGGGCGGGACGGCGCAGCTGCCGGGGATCGTCGAGCTGGGACGCGAGGTGTTCGCCGTGCCCGTACGGGCGGGGACGCCGGAGCTGGGGATCGCGGGGCTGGTGGACAGCGTGCAGGCGCCGCGCTACGCGGTGCCGGTGGGGCTCGCCCTGTACGCGGCGCGGCAGGTCGCGCAGGGGGCGCCGAGCAGCGGCACGCTCGCCGGCGGCGCCGGCATGGATAAGTGGATCGGACCGTTGAAGCGATGGCTGCAGGACTTCTTTTGATCGGGGGCCGGGGCACACCATGATCTTCGAGCTCGAAGAAACCGTGGCGCAGAATGCACGGATGAAGGTCGTCGGCGTCGGCGGCGGCGGCGGCAACGCCGTGAACCGGATGATCGACGAGCAGCTGCAGGGCGTCGAATTCATCTCGTGCAATACCGACGCGCAGGCCCTCATGAACAACAAGGCCGACGTGAAGGTGCAGATCGGCAAGAAGCTGACCCGCGGGCTCGGCGCCGGGGCGCGGCCGGAGATCGGCCGCCAGGCGATCGAGGAGAACCGCGACGAGGTGCTGCACGCCATCCAGGGCGCCGATCTCGTGTTCGTCACCTGCGGAATGGGCGGCGGCACGGGCACCGGCGCGGCGCCGATCATCGCGCAGACGGCGCGCGACATGGGCGCCCTGACCATCGGCATCGTGACCAAGCCCTTCCTGTTTGAGGGCCGCAAGCGGATGCGCCAGGCCGAAATGGGCATCGCCGAGATGCGCAAGAACGTCGACACGATGATCGTGGTGCCCAACGAGCGGCTGCTCGCCGTCGTCGGGAAGGGCATTCCGTTCCAGGACGCCCTCAAGAAGGCCGACGAAGTGCTGTTGCATGCCACGCAGGGCATCGCGGCGCTCGTCGTGAAGACGGGCATCGTGAACGTGGACTTCGCCGACGTGCGCACGATCATGCAGAACGGCGGCTCCGCGCTCATGGGCACCGGCACCGGCCGCGGCGAGAACCGCGCGATGGAAGCGGCGCAGCAGGCGATCTCCTCGCCCCTGCTCGACAACATCTCGATCGCCGGCGCCACGGGCGTGCTCATCAACATCACCGGCGGCGAGGACGTCACGCTGGGCGAAGTGACGCAGATCAGCGAGGCGATTCACGACGCGGCGGGCGACGAGGCCGAGATCATCTGGGGCCACGCGTCCGACCCCGCCATGCACGGCGAGCTGCGGGTCACCGTGATCGCCACCGGGTTCGACAAGAGCGGCCAGCAGGCCGAAGCCGCCACCGCGCCCGGGCGCGCCGCGCCCGGCGTGCTGCCGTTCCGCGAGCGGCCGTCCCGGCCCACGCCGGTGCCGCCGCCGGGATACGCCAGGCCCGCGGAGCCGCCGCGCCGGCCCACGGCACAGCCGCCCGCGCCGTCCGATGTGAGCGAGATGGAG
>DATLWA010000350.1:0-15311 GCA_035576905.1 Gemmatimonadales bacterium | reverse complement strand
CCGCCCGTCCAGGCGCACCGTGTCGAGCCGGACCTGCCGGAAGATCGACAACGCGCGCAGGGCGCGCTCGCTCTCGGTGACGCGCGCCGAGTCGTAGCGGTCGCCCGCGTCGAACAGCAGTGTCCGCCGGATCACGCCGGCATGCGTGGTGACGTGGAGGGTGTTGGCCAGACGTGCCACGAAGCCCGGGCCGGTGCCGGCGTCGAACACGTTGTGATTCTCGACGACGATCGTGTCGATGGTCTGAGCGCTGAGGCGAGCAACCGGGCACACGAGGAGCAGCACCGCCAGGCGGCGCGCGCTCACGACTTCACTCCGTAAATCACCTGCCGCAGCCGGTACGTCGGGTGCTTGGTGGCGTCGTCCCACGCCGTAAAGTACAGCGTCGCATCGACGCGGCCGGTGATCTGCGCGAGCCCGCGGTGGGCGATGGTCAAGGTTCCAACCACCGAGTCGGGCCGCAGCGGGCTGCACAAGCAGGCGACGGTCCCTATGGCGGACACCGCCGGCGGCCGCGGCCCCAAAGTGATCTTTGCCCCTGAGCGGACGGCGCCGGGGTCGAGGGGGATCCCCAGCGTGATGGCGTACTCGTCGCCGTAGCCGGGAGTGGGATTGAAGTCATAGCGCGTGAGCAGGACGTCGCCACCGCCTGCCACGCCGGTGTCGAGTCGCAACCGCACCAGCGTGACGTCGGAGTCGCGTACCGCGACGAGACGCGCGTGGTGAACCCAGCGCGCGTCCGACTGCAGGCCGGCGGTATCACCCGGCCGGGGAAGTACATCGCAGCCGCTCAACACGATCAGCAGCGCGAGCGGCGCCTGTCGCAGAAATGACACGTGGTGAATCTAGCGGACTAATACAGGCCCAAGTATCGCTGGCGTTCCCACTCGCTGACTTGGCCGATATACTCGTGCCACTCCCCTTCCTTTGCCTCGACGAACCGCTCGTAGATGTGCCCGCCCAGGGCGGCGCGAATGACTTCGTCCTTCTCGAGAAACTCCAGCGCTTCGTGGAGATCGCGCGGCAGCTCGTCGATGCGGAACTTGCGACGCTCGCGGAAACTCATCTCGAAAATGTTCTTGTTCACCGGGTCGGGCGGCGTGAGCTTGCGCTCGATGCCGTCGAGTCCGGCCGCGAGCTGCACCGCCAGCGCCAGGTAGGGGTTGGCCGAGGGATCGGGCATGCGCAGCTCGCAGCGCGTGCCCGTGCCGCGCCGGTCGGGAATGCGGATCAACGGCGAGCGATTGCGCATCGACCACGCGACGTTCACCGGCGCCTCGTAGCCCGGGACCAGCCGCTTGTAGCTGTTCACCAGGGGATTGGTCACCGCGCAGAAGCCGCACGCGTGCTCCAGCAGCCCCGCGATGTAATGCAGCGCGGTGTCCGACAGCTCCCACTTGCCCTTGGGGTCGTGGAAGGCGTTCTGCCCCTTCTTGAAGAGCGACTGGTGCGTGTGCATGCCCGAGCCGTTCTGGCCGAAGATCGGCTTCGGCATGAACGTCGCGAGGAAGCCGTGGCGATACGCCACGTTGCGCACGATGAAGCGGAAGGTCGCCAGGTTGTCGGCGGTCTCGAGCGCCTCGGTGTAGCGGAAGTCGATCTCGTGCTGGCCGGGCGCCACCTCGTGGTGCCCCGCTTCCACTTCGAATCCCATGGAGACGAGATCCTTGATGATGAGGCGCCGGATCTCTTCCGCTTTGTCCACGGGCGTCTGATCGAAATAGCCGCCGTGATCGTGCGTGTCCGTGGTGGGGTCGCCGCTCGCGTCGAGCTGGAAGATGAAGAACTCGGCTTCGACGCCGGCCATCATCTCGAAGCCCGAGCTTTGCGCCTTGGTGATCTGGCGCTTGAGGGCCTGGCGCGTGCACCCCGCGAACGTCGAGCCGTCCGGGTTGTAGATGTCGCAGATCACCCGCGCGACCTTGCCGCCTTCGTCGTCGTACGGCAGCACGCGGAACGTGGCGAGATCGGGCCGCAGCACCATGTCCGATTCCTCGATCCGCACGAAGCCTTCGATCGAGCTGCCGTCGAACATGATGTCGCCTTCGAGCGCCTTCTCGAATTGGCTCTCGGGCACCTCGACGTTCTTGTTGATGCCCAGGATGTCGGTGAACTGCAGCCGCAGAAAGTGCACGCCGCTCTTCTTGGCGAGCTCGAGGATGTCGCGCTTGGAGGCGCCGCTGGTGGTGGGCATGGGGGCGAGAGTAATGGGCGGCAGCGGGCGGCAGAAGGCGGCAAAGGGTCACTGCCCGTTGCCGCCCTCTGCCGCCTAGTGCCGCCCTCGTTTAGACGTCGTAATAAAGGAAGAACTCGTACGGATGCGGCCGCAGGGCGACCGGGTCGACGTCCTTGGCTTTCTTGTACGACAGCCAGGTGTCGATCAGGTCCTGCGTGAACACCCCGCCCTCGAGCAGGAAGGCGTGGTCCGCCTCCAGCGCCGCCAGCGACTCCTGCAGGCTGCCCGGCGTGTTCTTCACGTGCTTGCGCTCCTCCGGCTCCAGCTCGTACAGATCCACGTCCATCGGCTTGGGCGGCTCGATCTTGTTCCTGATGCCGTCCAACCCCGCCATCAGCAGGGCCGCGAACGTGAGGTACGGGTTGCTCGACGGATCGGGCGCCCGGAACTCGACGCGCTTGGCCTTGGGCGACTTGGAGTACATCGGAATGCGGCAGATCGCCGAGCGGTTGCGCTGCGAGTAAATCAGGTTGATCGGCGCCTCATAGCCCGGCACCAGGCGGCGGTAGCTGTTGGTGGTCGGCGCCGCGAACGCGAGAATCGCGGGCGCGTGCTTGATCAGCCCGCCGATGTACCAGCGCGCTTCGTCCGACAGCAGGGCGTAGCCGTTGGCGTCGAAGAAGAGGTTCTCACCCTCGTTCCACAGGCTCATGTGCACGTGCATGCCCGAGCCGTTGTCGCCGAACATCGGCTTCGGCATGAACGTGGCCGTGTAGCCGTGCTGATGGCACACGCTCTTCACGATGTACTTGTACATCATCACCTGATCGGCCATGCGCGTCAGCGAATTGAATCGCATGTCGATTTCGGTCTGCCCCGCCGTGCCGACCTCGTGGTGGTGCACTTCGACGTCGATGCCGGCGGCCATCAGGGCCAGCATGATCTTGGAGCGCAGGTCCTGCAGCCGGTCCACCGGCGGCACCGGGAAGTAGCCCTCTTTGTGCCGCGGCCGATGGCCGAGGTTGGGCGAGCCGTTGGTCCCCGAGTTCCAGATGCCTTCTTCGGAGTCGATGTGGTAGTAGCCCTCGTGCGCGTTCTGGTCGAAGCGCACCGAGTTGAAGATGTAAAACTCCGCTTCCGGCCCGAAATACGCCGTCGTCGCGATGCCGGTCTTCACGAGATAGGCTTCGGCCTTGTGCGCCACGTAACGCGGATCGCGCGAATACGACTCCCGCGTGATCGGGTCGATGATGTCGCAGGTCAGCGACAGCGTGGGCACCTGCAGGCACGGGTCGACGAACGCGCTGGCCGGGTCCGGCAGCAGCAGCATGTCGCTCTCGTTGATCGCCTGGAACCCGCGGATCGACGACCCGTCGAAACCGAGCCCTTCGGTGAACGTGCTCTCCGACAGCTCCTTCAGCGGCAGCGAAAAATGCTGCCACGTGCCGGGCAGATCGCAGAACTTCACGTCGACGACCTGCACTCCCGCCTCGCGGGCGCGCCGGATCACGTCGGCGGGCGACGGCGCGGCGCCTTTTTCGGCCGCGGTTTTTGCGGTGGGTTCCAGTGTGGCGGTCATGGCCTCGGTTTCCTCCAGCAATCGGGGTCGGACAGCGGCGCTCGGGCAGCCTGCCAAAGACGAGAGCCCGACACCGGGCTCGGGGGCGTCGGGCTCTCGTCGTGCATGCGGCGTGCGGCAGGCATGGCGGAACGTAGCGCGGCCAAGTATGGGTGTCAAGCAAATCGTGCACGACATGCACGATTCAATTTACATGCCTATTTTCTTGTGCTGGGTTTGGGAAAAATGATGTGGAAAACTTGCAACATGTGCAGGAATTGCGATACAACAGCTCAGTCGGGCAGGGCCTCCAGGAATTGCCACAGCTCCGCCGCCGAAAACTCGGCAAAACGCTCCTGCACCTCACGCTCCTGCCACTCCATGAAGATCCAGCTGGTGACGCGGTGGCGGTCCATGCCCACAAAGTGAATGCGGCCCCGGACCGTACCCAGCGTGGCGTCGGGCTCCGTCTCCAGGAGCACGTTCCAGTGCTGGTTGCCGCGCCGCAGCTCGCCCATCTGCCGCGCGCGCTCCTGGCCGGGAAACGAGAGACCCATGGCGCTAAACTCTACGCTCCCGGCCGGAATCCTGCCAGTTAGATTCCCCGGTCTATGAACTGTCGCGCGTGCGGTACCCAACTCTCCGATAGCGCCCGCTTTTGCCATAAGTGCGGCGCCAGCGTCGCCGTACCCCCGGCCGCCCCCGGGGGCTGGCGGGCCGGTCTTCCCTGGGGCGTCGCCGGGGCGGCACTCGGCGCGCTGGTCACCGTGCTCCTCATGCGTCCCGGCCGCACGAGCGGCGGCACCGCGGAAGGACCGCCGTTCGCAACCCCGGCGGGCGGCGCGGCGGCGATCGACATCAGCCAGATGTCGCCCGAAGAGCGGGCCACGCGGCTGTACAACCGGGTGATGCGCCTGGCGTCGGAGGGCAAGAACGACTCGATGCAGTTCTTCCTTCCCATGGCGCTCCAGACCTACGGCCAGCTGCCGGCGCTCGACAACGACGCGCGCTACCACATCGGCGTGCTGGACCTGGCGGGCGGCGACGCGGCCGGCGCGCTGGCAGAGGCCGACACCATCGTGCGCAACGCCCCGACGCACTTGTTCGCGTTCATGCTGCGCGCCCGCGCCTATCAGGGGAACGGCAACGGCGTCAAGGCAAAGCAGGCGTTCCGGGACTTCCTCAAGAATGAAGCGGCCGAGCGCGGCCGCAGCCGCCCCGAGTACACCGACCATAAGGACTCGCTCGACGCTTTCCATACCGACGCGCTCAAGGCGACCGCCGGCCGCTAGCGGCATGCGCACGATCCACCTCGCCCACAGCCCCGACGCCGACGACGCGTTCATGTTCTGGGCGCTGGCGGCCGGGCGTATCGACACCGGCGAGCGCCGCTACGTGCACGAGCTCTCGGACATCGAAACGCTGAACCGCCGTGCCTTGAAGGGCGAGCTCGAGGTGACGGCGGTGTCGCTGCACGCCTACGCCTACCTGGCGGATCGCTACGCCCTGCTCGCCCATGGGGCGAGCATCGGGGACCGCTACGGACCGCGCATCGTGGCGCGGACCCCGGCCCCGCCCGACCCGCGCGCCGCGCTTGTGGACGCCCGCATCGCGGTGCCCGGCGAGCTCACGACGGCGTTCCTCACCCTGCGGCTCTATCAGCCCCGCGCCCGGCACGTGGTCGTGCCGTTCAACGAGATCGAGGAATACGTGGCGGCGGGCAAGGCGGATGCCGGGCTGCTGATCCACGAAGGCCAGCTTACCTTCGGCGACCACGGCCTGCACCTCTGGGCCGACCTGGGAGAGTGGTGGCACGGTGAGACCGGCCTCCCCTTGCCGTTGGGCGGCAACGTCGTGCGCCGCGACCTCGGGGAGCCCCTGATGCTCGCCATCGCCCGCGACTTGAAGGCGAGTATCGAGTATGGCCTGTCGCACCGGGCCGAAGGCCTGCGTCACGCGCAGACCTTTGCGCGCGGCGTCGACGCGGCCCGTGTCGACCGCTTCGTGGGGATGTATGTCAACGAGTTCACGGTGGATTACGGCGACCGCGGCCGCCGCGGCGTGGCCGAGCTGTTGGGCCGGGCGCACCGCGCCGGGCTCCTGCCCCAGCCGGTGGACGTAACCTTCGTGAGCGCCTCGGCTTGAGCTTCCGCTCGCGCCGCCTATCCGAATCGGCCGCCCACCCCCATCTTGGGGCGGGTGCCGAGCGAGGAGTCGCGAGTGGCTGACAGTCAGGGGATTCAGGCCGTCCTCGTCGTTGACGACGAAGAGCCGATCCGCAACGCCCTGAAGAAATTCCTCACCCAGCAGCAGTTCGAGGTATATACCGCCTCCTCGGGTGAAGAGGCGCTGCAACAGCTCAAGCGCCACCATCTGGCCCTCATGCTCTGCGACATCCGGATGCCGGGTATGAGCGGCGTCGACTTGGTGCCCCAGGCCATCGAGGCCGAGCCCGACCTCGCCATTCTGATGCTGACCGCCGTCAACGACGCCACGAGCGCCGCGTTGTGCATGCAGCGCGGCGCGATGGATTACCTCACCAAGCCGATTGAGCTCGCCGACCTGGGGCGCGCCGTCCACCGTGCCCTCAAGCGCCGGGAGATGCTGGCCGAAAATCGCCATCTCAATCAGTGGCTGAAGGAAGAGGTGACCACCCGCACTGCCGAGCTGCAGCGCGAGCGGATGCGTATGGAGCGCATCTCGACCGCTACCCTCGAGGCGCTGGTCAATGCGATGGAGGCCAAGGACCCCTACCTGCGCGGGCACTCCGCCCGCGTCGCCGACCTCTCGGCCACGATCGCCGCCGAGTATGGATTGTCGGACGACGTCGTGGAGCAGGTCCGTGTCGCCGGGAGGCTGCACGACCTCGGGAAGATCGGCACGCGGGACGACGTAGTGAATAAGGAAGGGCCGCTCACGCCCGACGAATTCGAGCACGTGAAGCAGCACGTGGTGATCGGATCGCAGATCCTGGCGCCCCTCTCCCATCTCGGCGACGTCATCACATACGTGCGGCACCACCACGAGCGCTGGGACGGCAGCGGCTATCCCGACGGTCTGAGCGGCGAGGCGATCCCCATCGGCGCGCGTGTCATCGGCGCCGCCGAGGTGTTCGACGCCCTCACCACATCCCGGCCCTACCAGGAGAAGATGACGCCCGAGGACGCGACGGAGCGCATGGCGGCGTTGTCGGGAACGGTGGTGGACCCCAAAGTGCATCAGGCGCTCGCCGCGGTCGTGGGACGCCGCCACACCCTGGTCTTCCTGGACGAAGACATGGGGCCGGGCTGAGGCACCACAAAAACCAAACCCGGGGCCGAAAGCTCCCCGGGTTGGTGGTCGGGCGAAGTGGCCGTCACACTCCGACCGCGACCAAAGGCTTTGTACGCCGAAGAGGGGCCTTTCGTTTCATGACCGCCCCCCTGCGCTCACCCCGTTAGATGCAGGGGGGCCCCAAATGGTTGCGCCGTCTCACCACCGCTTGACCCGCCCCAAGCGGGACGTGGTCAACGTTGCGGAATGGGTACCCCGCCGCAGCACGATTTTCGTGTTCGACGCCCCCCACCCCATGCCGGTCGGTCCAAACACAACCTCGTCGTTCGACACCTCCAGGGCCACGCCGTGGCCCGCCGGGCCCGTCCAGGGCCGTCCTCTTGCCCAGCCCGTGTCCGCCCACCGATCGATGCGCAGCGAATCGGCGGCGATCAGGAGCCGCGCGCGCGTGCCCCACATGACGGCGGCGTTGCGCGCGACGCCCAGAGCCACGGACACGTCGGCTGCCGATCGCTCCACCGCGATGCGATCCAGGGTATCCCTGAATCGCGGCAGGGCGACCGTGCATGTGACCCCGATCACGATCAGGACCACCACGAGCTCGATGAGCGTGAACCCCCGGCGCACGCCGCCAATCAAACATGAAGGGCCCTTCAGGCTGGCATCCAAGCAGCGCGCCGCAAACCGGAAAAATGCGAGGCACGGCGCTCTAACGGAGTCCCGGCGAATTCGGTATGTTGAGGCGTGCGACCGCGTTGCAGCGGGGGCACGAAGCGTGCATTAGTGAACAACGACCGCTCCAGTGAGCTAACCATCGCTGCAATCAACGATCTCGCGCCCGCCCCGTTCGGCGGTTTGGCCCATGGCGTGTTCCTCGCCCGTGTGGCCGACCAGCCGGCGGTATCGCCGGCTGCGCGCCTGGGCCAGGGAGCCTTCCTGGCCTTGCGACTGGTCGACTTGCTGCGGTCCGACGCCGCGCCCGTCACACCGGACGTGTTCCGCTACCAGCACGCCGCCACCGAGCGGTACTGCCAGGAGCTCGACGCCGGCGCGCCGGAAGCGGCGCACCTGGTGGGCCTCGTCCATTCAGCTATGGACGCCCACCGTTCGGGCCGTGTGGCGCTGGTGGGGCCGGCGCTGTTCGCCTACGCGCATTTCCTCGAGGACGAAGGCCAGTACGAAGAGGCCCTCGATGTCCTCGAGACGATGCTGACGGTAGGTGGGAGCAAGCTGAGCGAGAAAGACCTCACGGCAGGGTTGCTGCGAAACGCCCGTGTGCTGCGCAAGCTGGGCCGCTTCGACGAAGCCGAGGCCACCTACGCCGCGGCCGGCGCGCGCGCCGAGAGCGCGGGCGACCGCTACTCACAGCTGCTCAGCCGCATCGGTCGCACCAACATCGCGGTCACCCGCGGAAACTTGGCGGCCGCCCAGACCAGCTACGAAGCGATCCTGGCCGATGCCGAGCTGGCCGGCGAGCAGGATGCCCAGGCCCGCGCGGAGCACGGCCTCGGCGTGACGCACGAAGTACGGGGCCGTCGCGATACCGCTGTGTCGCACTTCTGGAACGCGTACCAGCTGTACGAGGACGAGCCGTCGAAGCTGCGAGTCATGCTGGACCTGGGACTCACGCTGCGGGCGCTTGGTGAGTACGACGCGGCCCACAAAGCTCTGACCATGGTTGTAGAGAGCGAGGGCGAGCGCGACAACCACACGAACGCGCTCATCGAGCTGATGTATCTCGCTTCCGCGCGGGGCGATCGCGTCGGGTTCGAGCGGTGGCGCGACCGCGTCGTGGGGTCGGAGGCGCAGGTGCAGCCCAACATCCGGGTCGACTTCTATATGAAGTCGGGTATCGGTATGGCTCGCTTCGGAAACTTCGGCCGCGCGGCCGACATGCTCAACGCGGCACGGGCGCTGGCGGCCGAACATGGCCTCCATGAGTTTGAATTCCGCGTCGAGCGGTTGCAGAAGGGGCTCCTGGAGTGCGAGCGCGCAGTGGACGCGTGCTCGCCGCTCGAACAGGAGCCCCGGTACGACTTCGAGCCGGTGCGCGAGGTTGCGGCCTCGCTTGCTCAGCTCGTGTGATGCGTCGTTAGTGACAGGTGTTGTTGTTCGAATGATCGCACGGCGTCGTGTCCGGGCGCGGGCCCGTCGAATCGGCGCAGGCAGCTGCGGTCAAAGCGAACGTTACGAGCAATAGGGGCAGAAGCGAGCGAAGCCGGCGGAACATAAAGCCTCCTTCACGTTGGGTGCACTTCAAGGGACAGCCCAACATGAGGAGCGCCGCTGCGGAGTTTTAGGGCACTTTTGTGACAACTTAGGGCAGTTTTGGGACATTTATGCTCGTTTTAGCCGCGATCCCCGACTTTCAGCTCCATCGCCTGCGCCGCGCTGCGGAGGGGCGGTTCGAGTTCGTCCGCGCCCGCGGTTGGGAAGAGGCGCTGGACCTGATCCGCACGCGCCCCGTGGAGCTGGCCGTCGTGGATCCGCTGCTCTCGGGCGAAGCGCGGCGCCAGGAAATCGAGCGGCTGCGGGTGCTGTTCCCGTCCTTGCCCATCTTCGTGTACACGACACTGATGCCCGAGACCGCCGGCGTGCTGCTGGCGCTGGGCCGCCACGGCATCCAGCACGTCGTGTTCGCTCACCACGACGATCATCCCGCAGTGCTGCGGCGCGTCCTCGGGGACGAAGCCGCGCGCACCGCCTCGCAGCGCCTGGTCGCGGAGATCGCCGACCGACTCACGCCCCTCCCGGCCAACCTCCGGACGGTGATCGAAGAGGCGTTGCGCGCACCGACCGAAGTGCAGCGGGTGCGGCAGGTGGCCGAACGGGCGCGGGTGGATCGGCGCACGTTCTACCGCTGGATCACGCGGGCGGGCCTGCCCAGCCCGCGCCACTTTCTGGCCGCGGCGCGGGTGTTGTACGCGCATCGTCTGCTGCAGGACCCGGGCTTCACCATCGAAGACGTCGTGGCGCGCATGAGCTACGGGCAGGCGAAGATCCTGCAACAGCACGCGCGGACCTACCTCGGGCTCACCGCGGGGGAAATGCGGCTGTCGCTGACGCCGGAGGAAGCGCTGGAGCGGGTGTCGCAGCGCTTCCGGCGTCCCGCGGCGGCCACCCACCGGGCAGCGTCATGACGGGGACGCCGGCGGAACGTCCCGTCACCGTCCTCGTGGTCGATGACGAGGCGCCGCTCCGCCGCATCCTGGAGCGGTTGCTGGTGCGCGACGGCTACCGCGTGATCAGCGCCGGCGACGGCGAGACGGCCTATCAGCTGCTCGCGTCGGAGCAGGCCGACGCCATCCTGCTCGACATCAACTTGCCGGCCATGTCCGGGCTGGCGTTGTACCTCGCGATCATCAATCGCTGGCCGACGCTGGAAGGGCGGATCGCCCTGATGTCCGGCGATGCCGATACCGAGGACGTGGCCGCCTGGATCGAGCACCATCACTGTGTCGTGCTGCGCAAGCCGTTCGACGTGAAGGACGTGGTGCGGTGGGTCGCCGACGTCATCCGCTTCCGCGACCGCCGCACGAGCAACGGTTGATCGCATGACCAGCGCTGCCCATCAGGACTCGCTGCAGGTGCTGCGCGAATATCGCAACCTCGCGCCCTGGAACCTGCGCGACCTGGCCGGGCTGGTGGGGGCCGTCCTCGACGCGTCCGCGGTCACGCCGATCAACGCCGCGGCCCGCGCGCAGCCCAGCCAGCGCACCGTCCGTTTCTATGTCACTCGCGGCCTGGTGAGCCCGCCCGAGGGCCGCGGGACGGCCGCCACGTATTCCTACCGCCACTTCCTCCAACTGCTGTGGATCAAGCTGCGGCAGATGGAGGGGGGGACGCTCGCCGCCATCACCAAGGAAATGCAGGATCAGACGGGCGACGTGCTGGAGCGCCGCTGCGCCGCCGCGCTCGGCGCGTCGTTGCCCGGTCCCGACCGCCTGCCCATGGGCGGCCGCGGCGGCCTGCCGCGCGGTCGCTCCGGCCGCGCCCTCAACGCGTGGCTGGCGCGCGACTCCGCGCCCGACGCCCCGCCCGCCGCCACGTGGCGGCGCATACCCGTGGCGCGCGGCGTCGAGCTCAACGTCGACACCGGCCACCCGCTCGTCCGGCTCGGCACCGACGAAGCGGCGCTCGCCGAAGCCGTGCGCCAGGCGATCGCGAAACTCGCACCCCCAGCGCCTGCGTAGAAACAGACTCCAACCGTGGAGTGGCGATGTTCTGGCTTCCCCTGATTCTCCTCGTCGTCGTCGTGCTGTGGGTCGTGTTCGCCTACAACGGCCTCGTCTCGCTCAAGAATCAAACCTTCAACGCATTCAAACAGATCGACGTGCAGCTCAAGCGGCGGCACGATCTGATCCCGAATCTCGTGAATGCCGTGAAGGGCGCGATGGACTTCGAGAAGGGCACGCTCGAAGCCGTCATTCAGGCGCGCAACCAGGCCGTGAAGGTCAACGCGCAAGGTGCCGACGGCGTCAAGCAGATCAGCCAGGCCGAGAACCAGCTGTCGTCGGCGCTGTCGCGCTTGCTCGTCACCGTCGAGCGCTACCCCGACCTCAAGGCGACGGGCAACATCGCACAGCTGCAGGAGGAGCTGACCTCCACCGAGAACCGCATCGCCTTCTCGCGCCAGCTCTACAACGACACGGCGACCTCGTACAACACCAAGCAGCAGCAATTCCCCACCAACATGGTCGCAGGGCTCGCCAAGGCGCAGCCGGCCGAGCTGTGGGAGATCACGGACCAAGCCGAGCGCGCGGTGCCGCAGGTGGATCTCTCGATGAAGCCGCCCGCCGCGTGACGGACACCGGCGCCCTCAACCTTTTCCAACAACAGGAGATCAACCGGCGGCGCACGGTCCTCCTGATCATCGGCTTCGTGCTGTTCTTCGCCTGGCTGGGCTTCGGCGGCGACTGGATCTATTCGCTCTACATGGCCAACCGGCCCACGCCGCAACAGCACACCGTGTGGTGGTTCGGCATGCTGCTGACCGCCCTCGGCGCGTGGATCGCCTGGTACGGCTACCGCACCGGCGCGAGCAAAGTGCTGTGGGCCACGGGCGCGCGCGAGATCATCGACCCCCAGACCGATGCCGAGCGCCAGCTCGTCAACGTCGTCGAAGAAATGGCGATCGCCGCGGGCGTGCCGCGCCCGCGCATCTGGATCGTTCCGGACCCCGACCCCAATGCGTTCGCGACCGGCACCGACCCGCAGCACGCGCACGTCGCCGTGACGCAAGGACTGCTCGACACGCTCAATCGCGATCAGCTGCAGGCGGTGGTGGCCCACGAGCTGGGCCACGTGAAGAACCTCGACGTGCGACTCATGACCACGCTGGCGGCGCTCGTGGGCATGGTGGCCTTGATGAGCAACGGGATGGGTCGCATGCTGCGGGGCGGCGGCCGCGTGTCGAGCGGCGGCGGAAAAGGAAAAAGCGCCGGCGCGGCCGTGGTGGTGCTGCTGGTGCTGTGGCTGCTCTCCTGGCTGCTGGCGGGCGTCATCGCGCGGCTCTTGGCGCTGGCGGTGAGCCGCAAGCGCGAATACCTCGCCGACGCGATGAGCGCCCAGTTCACGCGTAATCCGCTGGCGCTGGCGAGCGCGCTCGAGAAGATCGAAGCGGCCGACGCGCCCACCACGTCGATCAAGAGCGGCACGGCCCACCTTTGCATCGCCGACCCGCTCGGCCGCCGGCTCACCAGCCACGAGGGGTGGCTCGCCGATACACTTGCCACGCACCCGCCCATGGCGAAGCGCATTTCGATCCTGAAAGGGATGGGGTACGCGCAGCTGAAGCACGAAGGGGGCGCGATTCCGTGAGAGGTTGGCTGCGCCGCTGGGCGCTCCGCACCCTCCACGAGTACAAAACGCGCCTCTCCCGCTATCAGCTGCAGCAGCGCCGCCACGCGAAGACAGCCCTGCTCGAAGATCCCGTGATCATCACGGCGATCGCCGATCACGCCGCCGCGAATCACATTGCCGAGCCGCTCGTGCGCCGGCGCGCCCGCAAGTACATCGACGAGATCGTCCCCTACTTCAACGTCCTCTCGTACTACAAGCTCGGCTACAACGCCGCGAAGATCCTCGTCAACTTGCTGTTCAAGGTGACGGTGGACTATCAGGACGAGCAGGCGCTGGCCCGCATCCCCAAGCGCGACGTCGTCGTCTACCTGATGAATCACCGCTCCAACGCGGATTACGTCGTGGTGGCGTACGTGCTGGCGCGCGGCGTGCACGTGAGCTACGCCGTGGGCGAGTGGGCGCGCGCCTGGCCGCTCGAATACGTGTTCAAGTCGTTCGGCGCGTATTTCATCCGGCGCCGCTTCCGCGAGCCCCTCTACCATGCGGTACTCGAACGCTACGTCCAGTTAATCACGAAGAACGGCGTCACGCAGGGCATTTTCCCGGAAGGCGGCTTGACCCGCGACGGCAAGCTGCGGCCGCCCAAGCTGGGCCTGCTCGACTACATCTGCCGCACCGCGGCCGATCCCGACTTCGGCCGCGACATCTGGTTCGTGCCGGTGGCGCTGAACTACGACCGGGTGCTCGAGGACCGCTCCTTGATCCGGGAATTGGTGGACGAGCGTGACCGGCCCGGCCGCTTGACCCAGCTCGTGAGTGTCACGGCCTACGTCATCGCCAATCTCGGGCGCCTCATCACGGGCCGGTTGCGCCGCTACGGCCGCGCCGCCGTGAACTTCGGCACGCCGCTGTCGCTCCGGGCGTGGCTCGCCACCGCGCCCGACGGCGTGCTGACGTGGCCCAAGGAGCGCCGCCTGCCCGAGCTGGACCGCCTGGCGCGCGCGATGATGGAACGCATCGGCGCGATCATCCCGGTGACGCCCGTGCCGCTCGCGGCGGCGGCACTGTTGTCGTTCGAGCGGTCGGTGATTCCGTACGACGCGCTGCTCGAGCGCATGGACGAGCTGCGCGACCGGCTGCACGGCGTCAACGCCAAGGTGGTGCGCGGCGACGCCCGCATCGCCGACGTGTGGGACCGGGCGTGGCGCATGCTGCGGCTGCGCCGCCTCGTGGTGCGGCACGGCGTGAGCCTGGTGGTGCTGCCGCGCGGCCGCCCGCTGCTCGAGTACTATGCGAATTCGATCGCCCACTTGCTGCCGATCCGCGCGCCGCGGTTGCCTTTCCATAAAGAGCACGATCGGGAGACGGACCTGCCGAAACTGAAACCCTGGGAACCGGGAGCGGGGAGCGGTTCCTGACGGTGCAAGACGGCGCTACGGCGCGCGACAAAACGTACCACTCCCCACACCCCACTCCCCGTATATTCTCGTCCATGCCCCGTCCCACCGACCTCACCACCCTCCACATCGGCGACCGGCTGCAGGATCCACTGCTCGTGATCGAAGCCGATCAACGGAGCTTCGAGGGCGGGGTCTACACGGTACTGACGCTGGGGAATGCCACCGGGGCCATCGCCACCGAGCCGTTCTGGCCGGAGCGCGTGGCGGAGGTCGAGGGCATTCGCAAAGGGCACGTCGTCCAAGTGATCGGCGAGGTGGCCGACTATCGGGGCCGGCGGCAGCTGCGGGTCACGTCGTTGCGGCTGTTGCCGGCGGGCAGCGTCGATGCGGCGGGCCTGCTGCCGTCGGTGGGGGACGTGGGGCCGTACTGGGAAAAGCTCGACGCCTGGCGCCACGAGATCGCCAAACCGCGGCTCGCCGCCGTCCTCGCGCTCTTCTACGACGAAGAAGACTTCCGCCGCCGCTATGAGCGCTGCCCGGCGAGCATCGCGGGCCATCACGCCGCCCTGGGCGGCCTGCTCAAGCACACGACCGAAGTGGCGGTGATCGCCCGCGCCATCACGCGCGTCGCCGGCGCCGACCAGGACGTGGTGCTCGCGGGCGTGCTGCTGCACGACGTCGGCAAGCTCGACGCGTATCGCTGGGATGGCGCCTTCGCCTACACCGACGCCGGCCACCTCGTGGGCCACGTGGTGCTGGGCGCGCTGGCGCTCGAGCGCCGGTTGAATGAATGCACGCCGCCGCCGTGCAGCGACGCCGAGCGCGCCGTGCTGCAGCACCTCATCCTGGCGCACCACGGGCGCCTCGAGTACGGCAGCCCGGTCACGCCGATGACACTCGAAGCTGAAGTGCTGCACTGGGCCGACAACGCCAGCGCCAAGACGGCGAGCATGGCCGACGCGCTGCGGGACGCCGACGCGTTCGGGGAAGAGCTCGTGTCGCAGCGGCGCTTCTGGCAGCTCGACCAGCGGCGCGCGTTTCGCGGCACGTCGGACTGGGGTGAGAAGGCCTAGAGCAGCCGCCGCGCCACCACCGCCGCGCG
>DATLWA010000349.1:0-3608 GCA_035576905.1 Gemmatimonadales bacterium | reverse complement strand
TCGAGACGCCGGAAGGTCCGAACATCGGGCTGATCACGTCGCTCTCGTGCTACGCGCGCGTGAACGATCTCGGCTTCATCGAGACGCCGTATCGCGTGGTGAAAGACGGGCGCGTCACCGACGATATCCGCTGGCTGTCGGCCTCGGAGGAAGAGGAATACGCGGTGGCGCAGGCCAACGCGCGCCTCGACGAGAACGGCCGCTTCGTGGACGAGCTGGTGCTGTGCCGCAAGCGCGACGATTACCCGCTGCTGCCGGCCGCGCGCATCGACTTCATGGACGTGGCGCCGGAGCAGCTGGTGTCGATCGCCGCGGCGCTGATTCCGTTCCTCGAGCACGACGACGCCAATCGCGCATTGATGGGCTCGAACATGCAGCGGCAGTCGGTGCCGCTGCTGTTCCCGCGCGCGCCGCTCGTGGGCACAGGCCTCGAGGACAAAGTGGCCCGCGACTCGGGGGCCGTGGTGATCGCGCGGCGCGCCGGCGCGGTGCAGCGCGTCACGGCGGACGAGATCATCATCGACACGGGCGGCGACGACGGCCGGCCCGGTGAGAATCCGCTGGCGCGGCTCAAGCAGCACGACCGCTACCGGCTGAAGAAGTTCTGGCGCACCAACCAGGACACGGCCATCAACCAGCGGCCGCTCGTGGCCGTGGGGCAGAAGGTCAAGACCGGCCAGATCATCGCCGACGGCGCCGGCACGGACCGCGGCGAGATCGCGCTCGGCGCGAACGTGATCGTCGCGTTCATGCCGTGGTACGGGCACAACTTCGAAGACGCCATCGTGCTGTCGGAGCGCCTGGTGAAGGACGACGTGTACTCGTCGATCCACATCCAGGAGCTCGAGCTGCACGTCCGCGACACCAAGCGCGGCCGGGAAGAGATCACGCGCGAGATTCCCAACGTGGCCGAGGAATCGCTCGTCGATCTCGACGAGCGGGGCATCGTCCGCATCGGCGCGCACGTCAAGGCGGGCGACATCCTCGTGGGCAAGATCACGCCCAAGGGTGAGACCGAGCTGTCGCCGGAAGAAAAGCTGCTGACGGCCATCTTCGGCGAGAAGGCGAAGGACGTGAAGGATTCGTCCTTGAAGGTGCCGCCGGGAATGGAGGGCGTGGTCATCGACGTGAAGATCTTCTCGCGCATCGAAGATCAGGTGGTGGAGAAGGACCGCGGCGAGCGTATCGGTGAAGTGCGGCGCGTCGAGGGCGAGGAGAAGGCCCGCATCACCGAGGCCGTGTTCTCCGAGCTGCGCGAGCTGCTCGCGGGCCAGGAGCTGGGCCTGATGCTCAAGGCCGGCACCGTGGAGGAGTTCCTCCCCGGCGGCACCAAGCTCACGAAGCAGCAGCTGGCCGAGCTGAACTTCGCCGACGTCGATCTCAAGACGCTGCGCGTGTCGAACAAGGGCGTGAACGAGAAGATCCGCGCCCTGCTGGACGCGGCGACGGGCGAGCGCGCGAAGCTCGAGGAGAAGGCGGAGGATCAGATCGACAAGATCCTCCAGCCCGACGAGCTGCCGCCCGGCGTGATCCAGCTGGTGAAGGTCTATCTCGCCGAGAAGCGCAAGATCTCGGTGGGCGACAAGATGGCGGGCCGCCACGGCAACAAGGGCATCATCGCGCGCATCGTGCCGGAAGAGGACATGCCGTTCCTCCCGGACGGGTCGCCGGTGGACATCGTCCTCAATCCGCTGGGCGTGCCGTCGCGTATGAACGTGGGCCAGATCCTCGAGACGCACCTCGGCTGGGCCGCGGCGGTGCTCGGCTTCGAGGCGAAGACGCCCGTCTTCCAGGGCGCCGACGAAACCGAGATCGGCGCGTTGATGCGGCTCGCCGGCCTGCAGTGGGCCGCCGAGACGCTGCGGCTGGAGCAGCGGCCGCCGGAGCTCGACCCCGACACCGTGCGCGCGGTGGCGGACGACCTGCGGCACTTGCCCGCGGGCAACGGCAACCGGCCGGACGTGGCGACGGCGGGCTTGTCGCTGCTGGCGCACCGGGCGCTGACGCCCGCGACGCGCGAGCTGTTCCGCCGGCTCGAGGACTTCCTCAAGTTCGCGGCCAAGGAGCTGGCGGAGCGCGAGCTCACGCAGCGGCGCATCGAGAAGGAAGCGCACGAGGCGCGGCTCGAGGCGGCGGAGCTCGGCAAAGTCGAGAAGGCCGGACTCAAGGGCGGCATGAAGGAGATCGAGAAGTTCCTGGCGAACGACAAGCCGCAGGACGTGCTGGCGGCGGTCGGCTTGCCCGGCCTTGCGGCGCTGCTCGGCCCCAAGGCCGACGCGGACGTCGACAAGGCGGTGCGCGAGCTGCTGGAGCGCGCCGGCTTCTCGCCGATGGGCAAGGCGCGGCTGCGCGACGGGCGCTCGGGCGAGCAGTTCGCCTCGCTCGTCACCGTCGGCTCGATCTACATGATGAAGCTGTCGCACCTGGTGGACGACAAGATTCACGCGCGGTCCATCGGTCCGTATTCATTGGTGACGCAGCAGCCGCTCGCCGGCAAGGCGCAGTTCGGCGGACAGCGGTTCGGCGAAATGGAAGTGTGGGCGCTCGAGGCGTACGGCGCGGCGCACACGCTGCAGGAAATTCTGACGGTCAAGTCGGACGACGTGAACGGCCGTAGCCGAGTGTATGAGGCCATCGTCAAGGGGCAGAACCTGCCGAAACCCGGCATCCCCGAGTCCTTCAACGTCTTGGTGAAGGAACTCCAGGCCTTGGGGTTGAAGGTGACCCTGGGCGTCACCGAAGAAGTTGAAGAGTAAGGGGAGGGAGACGCGATGATCGACTTCCGGAGCGGGCGCGAGCCGAAGGGCTCGAGCTTCGACTTCATTCAGATCCGGATCGCCGCCCCCGAAGAAATTCGGGGACCGCGCGATTCGAAAGAGCGCGAGCGCCTCGAGCTGCAGGGGCAGCGCACCTGGTGGTCGTGGGGCGAAGTCACCAAGCCCGAGACCATCAACTACCGGTCGTTCAAGCCGGAACGCGATGGGCTCTTCTGCGAGCGCATCTTCGGTCCGGTGAAGGACTGGGAGTGCCACTGCGGCAAGTACAAGCGCATCCGCTACCGCGGCGTGATCTGCGACCGCTGCGGCGTCGAGGTGACGCTGTCGAAGGTGCGCCGCGAGCGCATGGGTCACATCGAGCTCGCGGTGCCGGTGGCGCACATCTGGTTCTTCAAGACGCTGCCGTCGCCGATGGGCAACCTGCTCGACATGACGCTGCGCGATCTCGAGCGCGTGATCTACTATACGAACTACGTCGTGATCGAGCCGGGCGAGCAGGAAGTGCAGGAGCGTGAGCTGCTCGACGAAGACCGCTTCCTCGAGCTGCGCAACAAGGCGAAGACCGAGGGCGATACGGCGTTCCGCGCCGACATCGGCGCGCCGGCGATCCGCTCGCTGCTCGAGCGGATCAACGTCGACAAGCTCGCCGACGAGCTGCGGGAGACCGTGGCGTCTGAGACGAGCCAGCACCGCAAGAAGCAGATGCTCAAGCGGCTCAAGATCGTGGACGCGATGCGCAACTCCGGCAACGCCGGCGAGCAGCGCAACGACCCACGCTGGATGATTCTCGACGTCGTGCCCGTGATTCCGCCCGACCTGCGGCCGCTCGTG
>DATLWA010000348.1:0-2571 GCA_035576905.1 Gemmatimonadales bacterium | reverse complement strand
CTCGCCTGGCGTGAGCAGGCGGTCGTACACATGCGAGCCCTTGTCGGCGAGCATGTAACGCACCCGCTTCACTTCCACGAGGTCGACGCCCACCCCCGCGGCGTTCACGGTCCCGGCCTCGTCACGAACAGCCGCCGCCGGTACGTCTTGCCGTCGACCTGCACCACGATCACATACGCTCCATTCGCCACGTGCCGGCCTCCCACGGTCAGGTCCCAATCGTATTCGCCCAGGCCCCCCGCCACCACCGCGCGCACCAGCGGGGCTCCCGCATAGTTGTAAATCCCCACCTGCGCCCGGCCGCCCACCGGCCACGTGATCACCACGAGGTCGCTCTTCACCGGATTCTCGGACACCTCGGCCTGCCCCGCCGCGGCGACCGACTGGAACAGCACGGTCGAATCGGTCACCAGTCCCACCGCGTCGAGCCACCACGGAAACCCGTTGGCCGCAAACCGCAGCCGCGCGCCGCGCACGCCCGCGGCTTGCGGCAGATCGACGCGCACGGGATACCACGACCCGCCGTCGCCTTCCACCGACGCGACGTCGGTCCAGGTCGCGCCGGAATCCGCCGAGAACTGCACCACGCCGCGGTTGTCGAGCGCGAACGTCGAGCCCGCGTGCTTGGTCCAGAATTGCAGCCACACGCGGGACCGGCTGCTCAAATCGAACACGGGCGACACCAGCGTATCGTTGCCGGGTGTCGCCCAAGCCCAGGATCCCGCCAGCGCATCGCTGCTGCGGGGCCAGCCGGTCCAGCCCGCGTCGATGTCCTCGGCACCGGCGAGCGTGATCAATTCGGAGCTGAAGCCCGGGCCGTCGGCCCGCACGGCGCGGATCGCGCCGGCCGAGAGGTCGCTGCGCCACGTGATGCGCCAGCGGCCCCGTGCCAGCGAGTCGGCCGAGAGACTGCGCGAGACGTTCGCGCCCGTGCCGGTCCGCACGGTGAGTGAATACGGCGCGGTCGCGGCCGCCGGCCACGACAGCCACGTCTCGGGCCACAGCGCCTCGAAGCGCGGCGGCGGCGGCACGAGGCCCGACGGACCGCGCGCGGCCGTGACCGCGTCCGCGGCGTCGATCACCGCCCGCGCGAACGGCAGGTTGTCGCGGAACACGCGCTCCACCAGCGCGGAGTCGTCCGGAAACACGAAGCCGTAATAGAGACTCGAGTCGGGCGTGCAGCAACCGCTCGTGAGCTCGGGCGTGAACGCGATCGTGCCGTGCGCGCGGTACGCCCACTCGGTGTACTCGCCGTTGGTGGGATAGAGATTCCAGCTCGGCCCCGGGTGGTAGTGCGTGAGGATCGAGTTGGGCAGGCTGTCGATCACGCCGGGCAACAGGTCCGTCCCCGCCAACGCCTCAAACACCGGCGCGTCGGGCGCCAGCGCCCCGGTGCGAAAGCCGTAGGGGTAGAGCACCAGGCCGCTGTAGGTGTGATAGGACACGGCGAGCACGGGCGGGTGCGCCGCATGAAACGCCACAATGGTTTGGGTCTCGGGCTCGGACGCTGGGGCAGCGCCGCGATAGATCTCGGAATTGCCGGTGGACGAGGAGCCGAGATTGTCGTAGCCCCAGAACGCCGGATAGTTGCGGTTCGGGTCCACGCCGGTGCTGCCGTCGCCGTTGGTGCGGCGGTTCTTCCGCCACAGCCGGTCGGCCGTGAACGTGTACTGGTAGCCGTCGGGGTTTTCGACTGGAATCACCCAGATATCGCGCGCGGCGAGCAGCGGCCGGGACAGCGAATCCGCGATCCAGCGGATCAACTTCATCGCCATCTCGGTGGACACCCATTCGCGCGCGTGATGCGTCGCCATGAACAGGACGTTGGGCCGCGACGGCGCGTCGGTGGCCGCGCCGATCTTCACCGCGAGGATGGGCCGCCCTTCGATCGACGCACCGATCGAATCCACGTGAATCAGCGTGTCGGCCGCGGCCCAGGCCGCGAGGGTCGCGCGGATGCCCGTGACCGGCTTGTCGAAGGAGCGGTACACCTTGAAGGAGTCGCTGGCGACGGCCGCGGGCGCGCCCGGCACGGCGAGCGGCGTCAATCCACGGGCACCGAGCCTCGTGGCCCCAGCGTCGTCGACGACGATCACGGCGTTGAGCGCGCCGCCCACGCGCCGCACGTCCGCCACCTCGAAGCCGAGCCGGGCGAGCGAGTCCAACCCGGCGCGGCCGTGGATCGCCACCTGCGCGAGACGGAGGTGTTGCGCGGCGGCGGGGAGCGCCGCCGCAGCCAAACCGGCTAGAAGCCCAAGCGCGCGGCGAGCCATTGAGGTGCCGGAAGGTAGCCGCCGAGCACGAGACCCAGCCAGACGAGCACCGCAGCCACGGGCAGCCACCACAGCACGACCGGCACGAGCGACGGGCGCCACCGTCCGATCTCGGCAAGCTCGGGCTCCCAGCGACCGCGCTCCGCCGCCACTTGCTGCTCCAGGGCCAGCCACGCGGCCTCGAGCCGCCGCGCCGCGGTGCGTAACGCCTCCTGCCAGGCTTCGTGCGCGGCATGGTCGAGGACGCTGGCGTCGCGCGCGCCGCGCGCGGCGCCGTCCAGCGCGTCGAGTGCGGCCA
>DATLWA010000347.1:0-10394 GCA_035576905.1 Gemmatimonadales bacterium | reverse complement strand
GAGCGGACAACGGGGGTTGCGGCGCCGCGGATCCGGCCGTACCTCCAAGCGTTCACGTTGGGGCGGCGCAAGCCGCGTTATACGCCGTTCGAGATTCGCGAAGAGATTCGCGCCGCCGAGGAGCTGGGCATCGATTCGTGGGTGCTGTGGAATCCCCGCAGCGTCTATCAGCGTGACAGCCTGCGCCCCTATCGCGCGGGCGCGCACTTCGCTCAAGCGGTGAGTGGGGGGGTCGAATGAAGCGGACGTGGCTCCTGGTGGCGATGACCGCGCTGGCACTCGCCTGCTCCGACGCGGGTGGGGTGGATTCTGACGCGATCGCGGCGCCCGAGAAGGCCGCTGTACAGCGGTCGCTCGACAGCGCGCTCGCCAACGACTCGCTGTATCCCACGCTGGCCCTGCTCGTCTTCCCTTATATCGACCGCGCGGCGCACATCGTCGTGGGGAGCGACACGATGCGCGTCGTGAATATCGAGCTCGACATCGACGCGACGCAGGACACCAATCACACGGTGGCCAAGATCAGCGCGGTGCTGGCCTGGCGGGGATTCGATGCGACGCTACACACGGTGGACACGGTCGTGTTCGTCGTCGGTGCGGGGATCACACCGCCGGCTGTGAGCGACTCTATCCGCACCCGGTTCTCCCCCGACACGGTGGCCACGGCCACGGCGTTCGTCATCCATCAAGCGGCGGATTCGAGCTACCAGGTGTGGTTGGCGCGCACGGGACACGTGCAAACCGACAGCACGCGCTACGGGGGCGGGCAGTCGCAGTCGGGTGGCGGGATCACGCTGACGGTGTACCGCGGCACCGGGTATGGGGATTTCCACCTCGGGGCCAAGTCGGTACCCGACTCGACCACCAGCAGCACCAGCGCCGCCGCCAGCTACGTCAGCGGCGCGCGCGCCCTCAAGATCAAGATCCGGGGAACCCTGCCGTAACTCAGGTGCGGGCCAGCTCCATGCCCGGCACCCATGCGGTGATGTAACCCGCGATGGCCGACGCGGCGACCGTGTAGGGATTGGCGAGGTACAGCTGGCCCGGACCCGAGCGACCCGGGAAGTTGCGGTTGATCGCGCTGATCGTCACTTCGTCCTTGGTCTTCGAGACGCCCGGTCCCGCGTTGATGCAGGCGCCGCACGACGGCTCGAGGAACGTCGCTCCCACCTTCCGGAACACGTCCAGGTAGCCCCGCTCCTCGCAGTACCGTTTCACATCCTGCGAACCGCACTGAATGAAGAACTTGACCCACGGCGCCACCCGCTCGCCGCGCTCCACCGCGTCGGTCAGCACGCGGGCGTACATGTCCATGTCTTCCTTCTTGCCCGCGGTGCACGAACCGGCGTAGGCGATCTCGACCTTTACGGGCTGCGGCAGCTCGCTGATGTGCAGGCCGTTGCCGGGGTCGCCGGGGAGCGCAATCATCGGGCGGATCTGCGACGCGTCGATCTCGATCACCTCGCAGTACTGCGCGTCGGGATCGCTCGCCAAACCGGCGCACAGACGCGCCGCAGCATCCCGCGACATGCCGCGGTAGTCCATCAAGAAGTCGATGGTCTTCTCATCGGGCGCCACGTACCCCGTGAAGCCGCCGACCTCGGCGGTCATGTTGGTCATGGTGGCGCGCTCATCGACCGACAGGTCCGCCACCGCGTCGCCGGCGTATTCGACCAGCTTGCCGATGGCCTTGCCCGTCTTCACGTAGGGGTGCCGCAGCACCTCCAGCATGAAGTCCTTCGCGGTGACGTTGCCGGGTTTCCGCCCGCGCACCAGGACGCGCACCGTCTCGGGCACCTTGAGCCGCACGTCCTTGGTGATCCACGAATTGAAGATCGCCGTCGTGCCTACGCCGAACGCCACGCAGCCCACGGCGCCGGCGTGCGGCGTGTGCGAGTCCGAGCCGATGATGATCTGACCGGGCTCGGCGTGCGCCTCGAGGATCTTGGAGTGGCAGATCGCCTCGGAGCCGTGATGGCCGCGGCGCAGCTCGCCGTACAGCTTGATGCCCTGCCGTTCCGCGAACTCGCGCTGCTTCTTCTCGAGCTGCAGCGCCACGTCGAGCAGCCCCTCCTTGATCCGCTCCGGCGTCATCGCGTCGCTCAGAAACGTGAGGTGGTCGCGGAACAGCAGCACCGAGTCCGGGTCGGTCACGCGCTCGGCCGGACCCACCAACTGCTCGAAGAAAATCGCCGCCATCGGGGTGACGTATTCGTGGCTGAAGCGCACGTCGGTCACCACGAACCCCTCGTCCCCCGGCTTCACGTACGGCACGCCCACGCGCCCCTGCGACAGATCTTCCACCCAATGGCGGGCGATCACCTTTTCGCCCAGCGTCATGGGACGGCGGCCCGTGGCGGGGGGCGTCAGGGTCACCTTGCCCTGCAGCCGCGCCACGTTGTAGTTGAACAGGCCGCCGTACTCGATGATCCCCCGCGTGATCTCGCCCTCACCCTTGGTGAAGGTCGCGAGCGGGATCTCCTCGCCGCGGCGGACTTTGTCGATGATGGAGAAATCGGTCGTCGCCAGGACGCCCAGGTTCTGGCAGTTCTCCCAGTAGATGCGCTCGATGTTCTCGGCGATGACGAGCTTGATCCCGGCGCACATTTCGGCGTAGGGCGACTGCTCGCGCGACGAACCCTTGCCGCGCCGCTTGCCGCTGACCGAAGCGACGAACCCGCCGGCCCGCACCGCGCCGCGCGTGATCGGGAACGCGTCGCCGCATTTCAAGCCGAGATAGGGGAATTGGCCGAGCGTTTCGTCGAAGTAGTAACAGATGTAGGCGGGAGTGATTTCGTCTGTCGAAATGTCGTCGCGCAGCTTGATCGCCGGCGTCCACGCGAGATCTTCGCCGGCCAATTGGCGCTGGACGACCGCAGCGTCCTCGGCCAGGAACAGGAGCCGGCCCTCGAGCCGCACGTTGGGCGGCAATTTTGCGACTGGTCGCGTGCGCAGCGCGTCGAGCATGGGCGTAAGATGACCCGGCGCCGAAACGCGAGCAACGACGTCCTAAGTGCAACATTCTGCACATGTCGTAACTCAATACGCAGCAGCCAAGTACAGTAATTTCAGCAGCGCCTCTGGCTGGATCGTATAAGGGCGGGTAAGTTTGCGCGCGCCTCAACCTTCCGTGGAGCTGAATTGGAACTCCCTTCAAGCCACCGTCTTCCCCTCTCCTGGCTGTTGCAGGCCGCGAGCCCCGCCATTCAGTACCGGGCGTACGCCGAAATCGTCCCCGTGGAGCAGCGCGATCCCGAGCGGCTCGCGGAGCTGCGCCAGGCGGCACTCGACTACCCGATCGCGAAGGCCATCGCCCGGAAGCAGCGGGACGACGGATTGTGGGGCAACGACCTGCTCACGGCGGCCGCCCCAACCAAGCCCGGCGCCTCGGACCTGGGGACGATTTTCCAGTACCGCCGGCTGCTTGAGATGGGCTGGCCCAGCGATCAGCGCCCGTTCCGCATCGCCGACCGGTTTCTGTTCCGCCTGTTGTCGCGCGATGAGGACCCATTGCTGCTGGCCGAGTTCCAGCGGCCCGCCAAGACCGACCCCGGGTTAGGGGTCTGGGCCCGCGCGATGGGGCGGGAAGGGGCCGCCGCCGCGCTGGCGCGCGCGGGCCGCACGGAGGACCCCCGTCTCCGCGGCGCCGCGCACCGCATCGCCAGCGACGTGTCGACGTTCCTGCGGAGCGACGTGGCCGAGAAGCTGTTCCGCAAGGTGCAGGGCAAGACCGTGCTCGATCCGTCCGTCACGCCGCCGTCGATCTTCGCGATGGAGATGCTGGCGTTCATGCCCGAGATTCAGCGCGAGCGCGCGGGGTTCGTCGAGCGGCTGGGGCAGTACCTCTCGGCGCCGGCGCCGCGGCGGGCGTTCTCGATCCTGGCCGGTAAGAAGCCGCTGAAGCCGGTCTTCGTGATCCTGGGCGAGCCGATGCACGCCGACGCCCAGGGCCGCATCAGCGACGTGCCTTTCGCGACCTACTGGCTGGAGCTGCTCGCCCGCATGGGGATCGTGCGCCAAGTGGTCCCGGCCAGCCGCACATTGGCGCGGTTGTTCAGCGAGTGCGACGACGACGGCATCTGGACGCCCGCCGGCTTGCGCGCCCTGCCGAAGACCACCAACCCGAGCGTGGCCCACTATTTCCCGCTCGAGGGGGCGGGCAAGAGCCCCGCCCAGCGGCAGACCGATGTCACCTTCCGGCTCGCGCTGATCGCGCGGCTCATGGGGATGCCTGTCGAAGTGACGTGATCCGTAGTAGCTTATACTACTACGGTATGGCCACTGTAGACCTCACGCCGTTTGGTTTCACCCCTACGGAGTCGCTGGCATACGCCACGCTGCTCCGGCTGGGCCCTACCACGGGATACGCGGTGGCGCACGGCGCCCGCTTGGCGCGGGCCAACGCCTACGCCGCGCTGGCCGGCCTCGTGGCGCGCGGCGCCGCGTTCCGCGCCGCCGGCCGCCCCGTGCGCTTCCGCCCCGCCGACCCCACGACGCTGGTAGCACAGCTTGCCGCCCAGCAGGGTGAGGCGCTCGACCGGCTGAGCCGCTCGCTGCGCGATTCGCCGCGCGACGCCGAGCCCTTGACCCGCGACGTGGCGGGCGCACGCGCCGTCGCCAACCTCATCCTCCAGCTCGTGGCCCGCGCGGAACGGCGGGTGGCGGGCGTACTCGCGGCCGAGCTGTGGCGGCCGACGCTGCCGGGCTGGCGGCGGGCAGCGGCGCGCGCCACGCTGGACCTCCGGCTCGCCGGCCAGGCCGACGACACTGGAGACCTCGTATCGGGGACGGTGGCCGAGGACACCCCCACGCTCCTGGTGATCGACGACGCGCATCTGGTGAGCGCCACCGGCGCCGGCGACGGCTTGACCTGCGTGTGGAGCTCCCATCCCCTGCTGGTGGCGATCGCGCGGGCGGCACTCGAGCGGGCGCCGTGACAGCGCGGTGGATCTGCGCCGCCCTGGCGCTGGCCGCGTGTCGCGCCGCGCCGATTCCCCCGGACCAGCGCTACCCGGCGGGCACCGCCCTCACCGCGAAGTTCATCGTGGTCGCCGGCACGCGCCTGCGATACGTCGAGGCGGGCAGCGGTCCGTCGGTTGTCTTGATCCACGGATTCGGCGCCTCGATCTACAATTGGCACCGCACCATCGAGCCGCTGGCGGCCGCGGGATTCCACGTGGTGGCATTCGATAACAAAGGGTTCGGTTTCTCGGACAAGCCGGCCCACGGCTACAGCAATGCCGACTATGCGCGCCTGGTCCTGGCACTGATCGACTCGCTGCGCCTCCCGGACGCGGTGCTCGTGGGGCATTCGATGGGTGGTGCGATCGCGGCCGAGACGGCGTTGCGGGGGCCGAGCCGGGTGCGCGGCTTGGTGCTGGTGGATGCCGCCGGCCTGGGCACGCGCGGCGCCTTTGGCGTCCGAGCCGCCCGCGGGCCCGGGATCGGTCCCGTGGCGGCCTCGTTGCGCAGCCGCTGGATGACCGCGCAGATCCTGCGCTCGACGTTTGCCGACCCGTCCAAGGTGACGGCGGCCGACGTTGACCAGAATTACGCCGCGGTGGCCGAGCCCGATTTCGGCCGGGCGCTGCGGGGCGTGCTGCGGGAGTTCCGGTTCGATGCGCTGCGCGGGCGCCTGGCGGCGATTCGCGTGCCGTGTCTGGTCGTGTGGGGTGACCACGATCGGCTGATCCCGGAGCCCTTCGGCCGCGAGCTCGCCCGGGATCTGCTGCGGAGCGCATTCATCGAAGTGCCGAGGGCCGGTCATGACGTCCCCGAGGAGGCGCCCGCTGACTTCAACCGCATCCTCATCGAGTTCCTGGAGCACGGGCTGCCGGCAACCCCGCGCGATCTTGCTCTAACCTCTGGCGCAAACAGCCAATAACGGTAGATTTCGTCAACCATCTGGTTGATGAAATCGGACAATGGCGCGTAAGTTAACTAACGACAGAGCTTTACGAATCATGGCCGCAGCCACCGAGGAGTTCTCGAAGCGAGGATTCCATGGTGCTCGCGTGGACCACATCGCGCGGCGGGCCGGAGTCAACAAGCAGCTGCTGTTCTACTACTACCACTCCAAGCGTGGGCTCTTCCATGCGACGCTGGCGCGGGCAGCGGCGGCCTTGGAGCGTGCGCTCGAGGCGGTTGCCATCCCACCGGGACGGCCGGTGGACCGCATCCGCGACGCGCTGAGCGCGCAGTTCGACTTCCTCACGCACCATCCGGAGCTGGTGGCGCTCATCTCCCAAGCCGGGCGGTCTGACGCCGCGCCGTTCGGGCCCGCCATCAAGCGACTGGTCGTGCTGCTGGCCGAAGGTCAGGGACGCGGGCAGGTGCGCGACGACCTCGACCCGCACCTCGCCGCCGCGCAGGCCTTGGTTCTCATGGTGGGTTATCTCAAGCTGGAGGAGCTGATCGCCGCCAGCGCGCCCCCGCTGGGCGCGGACGAGCCGGCCCTGCGGGAGCGGTGGAAGCACGCCGCCGTCGAACTGGTGGTGAACGGCGTGCGGGTGGCTTAGAGCCCGACCTCGAGCCCGACGCGGATCCGGCGTCCCTGGCCGTAGAAGCGGTACGGCGCGTTCGCCAGGTTGTACCATGCACTGAAGGCCCGCGTGTACTCGCTCTTCGTGAAGATGCCGTCGCCATTCCCGTAGCGCTGTTCCGCCCGCACCAGCATCACGCAGTCGACCGGTCCACTCGCCGCCGTCGTCTGGCTGCTGGTACTCCGCCCCGCCCACGTAGTGCAGACTCCGGGTGAGCTGAGATCCACGGCAAAGTTGCCTTGCGCATCTGTGGTACCGAGCCCCGCAGCGTTCGCCTCCTCTGCCAGCAGGGCGGTCTGCTCGTCCAGGAACTTCCGCTGATAGGTGGGATTTGTGGCATTCCCCGTCTCGGTGAATGTGCCCAAAACGTTGGTCCAGTTGAACAGGTTCTGCGATTCGGCGAACAGCGTGGTCGTGCGCCCACCGAGCCGCAGGCCCCGCGTGATGCGCACGTCCACGCTCCTGGCCGAGGGCAGGAGGGATGCGTTGAGGGGCTCGATCGGATTCGAGGAGCTGAACGCCCCGAAGCTCGTATATCCAACACCCTCTTGGATGACGCGCGTGTACCGCCCGCCCGTGGTGAAGCGCAGCGTGGCGAACACATCGGTACCATTCAGGGCGTGGCCCAGCATCGTGCCGGCGCGCCATTGCTCCGGCACGTTCAAGGCGACGACCGCGGCGACGGAGTGCTGGTAATCGTTGGGAAGCATCAAGTTGCTGGGCAAATTCGCCAGTGTGCGGTACGAGTACGCCACAGATCCGTTGAGCCAGTCCCCCACGCGACGCTCGATCCGCAGCTCCGCTCCGCGGACGTCGCCGACATCGCTGGTGAAGAACAAGAAGAAATCAGTCGGGGTGCCGTTCTTGAAGGGATCCGGGAGCTGCTTGAGCCCCCCGAGCACCTGCGACGAGAACGACTTGCTGAAGATCGCCCCGTCCACGGTCCAGTCATCGCGGAGTCGCCCTGTGGCCCCGAGCTCCAGCGTAACCGTCTTCGTGAAGTCGAGGTCGCGAGCGAAGAACTGGAACTGGTTGGTCAGTGAGAGGTCCGTATTCTTCCCTTGAAACGACGCGTCGAAGCTCGGCGTCGCCACCTGGCGCGCCGCCGAAAAGCGCACGTCGATTTGGGGGGTGACCGCGAGACCCACCTGCACGTGGGGACTCAGTGCCGCGTGCGCCGGCGCCGGCACGAAATTCTTGGTGGGGTTCGCCGGATCGAACGGCAGGGTATCCGTGGTGATGCGGCCGGGTGTCCGGGGATACAGCGCGCGGGAATCGAAGCGATCCCACCGCACCCCTACCGCCACCGTCAGGTCGGCGAGGTCCAGGCGGTCCTCGATCCACATCCCCTGGCGGACCGGCTGCTCGTGATAGGCGCTCATGCCGAACGGGGAGATGAGCGACCCGGTGGAGTATCGACGGGTGTCGAACGTGATGTGATCGATGCCCGCGCGCAGCAGCTGCCGCGAGTCGAGCTGCCAATCGACGCCGACACGCTCCTGCCAGCGGGTTTCCTTCCCGAGGTCCATGCCGGCGCCCAGCCCCTGCGTGTACAGAGGCAGCCGCGCACTCTGCTCCACGCCGTAGGGATTGAGGCGGAACGGTTGGGCTTGCTGTAAGTCGTCTCGGTTGATGTAGGGGACCTCGTCCAGGCAATAAGCCGTGCTGACGAGGAGGCACTGAATCTGGCGGTCGTCGAGGTAATGCACGCCGGAATACGTCGTGCCGTTGATGGCGACGTCGTGCGTCGCGTCGAACCCGACCAGAAAATCGAGGGGCTTGAGGAGGAACCCGCCGAACGGATCACGCGACGCCAGCTCCGACCCCCGCGTCAGCATGCCGGAGATCTGCTCGTCCGCTTGCCGGGAGATGGTGGCGTGGAGCACGAGCGGTCGCTCCGGCCGACCCAAATGCTGCGACCAATTGGCAATGACCGCTGAGCTCGCAACCCGCGAGCCGGTGTAACTGTCGGGATCATACAGACTCGAGCCGGGGAAGTCTCGGGCTTGGGCGCGGCTGGCGAGCGCCGTCACGCTCACGGAGGAGCCGTTACCATAGGGTCGTGTGAGCTTGCCCGCGAGCGCGAGCGAGCCGTTCGCCGTGAACGGCAGACGCAGGCCCTGGCAATCTTGTCCGTAATTGCGCGCCGGGTCGCAGTAGCCGCTGTACTGCACGAAGCGCGGAATGGCGAAGTCCACCGTGTCGCTCGACGGATTGCCGAACGCCACCGGCTCGCGCACCACGGTGTCGATGCCGCTCGCCACGTAGACCGGCGCCTGCACGTCGCGCAGTTGCTGGGTTTCGAGCGACTGCCGGCCGTCGAGCGTCACCGCCCCGAAGAAGCGGACCCCGAACGCCGCGAGCCCGGCCGCCGTCGCCTCCACCCGGTTGAATCCGATGTTGCGCCACCAGTTCAACCCGACGTCGTCGGTGCGGTAACGCAGTGACGCCGCCAGGCGCGCCCCGCCGGACGGCACCATGATCGAGAGGGCGCCTGCCTCCCCGTCCAGCACGTCCGCTGCGGTGGCGCCGGTGGTGAGGGTCGCCGCCGCGATGCTGTTCGTGCCCAGCAGCAGCGGGCTCGTGCCACTGCCGCCTTGGACCAACGCGCCGTCGAAAAAAACACCCGTCGCCCCGGGGTCGCTGCCGCGCAACGATGGCCCGCGCGGGTCGTTCGACTCCACCACGCCGGGCTGCAGTACCAGCAGACCCCGCAGCTCTGTGATGGGGAGATCGTGCCAGGCGGCGGAGTCGAGCAGTACCTGCGATGTGATCTTGCGGGGCTGGTGCCGTAGGGTATCTCGGCCCACCGCCGCCGAGTCCTGGGCCGGCAACGCGATCGCGGTGGTGCTCAGCAAGAGCGTAAGAGCGACGCACGACAGCGAGCGATGCATTGGCGGCCAGTCCTCTATTGCGGGAGTGCCCTGAGGCTAGCACCTGGAGAGGCGGACGCAAGGCAAAAAAAACCGCCGGCTCTCGTGAGAGAGCCGGCGGTGCGCCAATCAGTTCTTTTTTGCAACCATCTGCGGCTCGATCGGCGCGTCGCCGTCGAAGACGAGGTGGCCGGCTTCGAACTTGGCGCCACGCAAGGCGATCGACAACACCTCGCCCAGATCTTCCACCGGGTGCACTTCCAGCGTGCGCCGGACCTCTTCCGGAAGATCCGCCAGGTCGACCTCGTTCTCCTTCGGCAGGATGATGGTGCGGATGCCCGCCCGGACCGCGCCGAGTACTTTCTCCTTCACACCACCGATCGGCAGCACCCGGCCCCGCAGGGTTACTTCGCCCGTCATCGCGATGTCGTGCCGCGCCGGGCGCCGTGACAGCGCCGAGACCAGGGCCGTCGCCATCGTCACACCCGCCGACGGTCCATCCTTCGGAATGGCGCCCGCCGGCACGTGGATGTGCACGTCGGTGCCGTCGATGGCGCGCGCGGGAATGCCGAGCTGCTCCGCGTGCGACTTGGCGTAGGTGAGCGCGGCGCGAGCAGACTCCTTCATCACGTCGCCTAGCTGACCCGTGAGCACGAGCTCGCCCTTCCCCTGCATGACACTCGCTTCGACGAACATGATGTCGCCGCCCACCGGGGTGTAATACATCCCCGTCGCCACGCCGACCTGGTCTTCGCCGGCCTTGTGCTCCGGGTGGACTTTGGGACGGCCGAGGAGGTCGTGGACTTCCGCGGGCTGTACGACGAGCCGCTCCGCTTCACCGGCCGCGATCTTGCGCGCGACCTTGCGGCCCAGCTTGCCGATCTCCCGCTCCAGCTGCCGCACGCCCGCTTCGCGCGTGTAGCTCGAAATGATCTCGCTCAGCGCCTCGTCCGTGACGCTCAGCTGCCCCGCCTCCAGG
>DATLWA010000346.1:0-8043 GCA_035576905.1 Gemmatimonadales bacterium | reverse complement strand
GAGGGCAGCAGCTTGAGCTGCAGGTCGTGGGCCAGCTGCAGCTCGTGCTGCACCTGCTGCTGCTGCAGGTCGCGCGCGACGAGGCGCGAGTTCTCGATCGCGGCGCCGATCTGGTTGGCGATGGCGGCCACCAGCTTGCGGTCGCCGGCGGTGAACGCGTCCTCGCCCACGCGATCCGTGAGATTAATGACGCCGATGGGCCGCGGCGGCTGACCCGGGGATGCGTACATGATCGGCACGGACAGGAAACTGCGGCCGCGATAGCCGCGGCCTTCGCCGCAGCTCGGGTCCTCGCCGCCCGGAGTCGTGGGATCGTAACTGAGGATGCGGCGCTCGCGGAACACGCGCGCGGAGACGGAACAGGGATCGTCGATCTCTACCGGCTCGATCTCCTTCACGTCGAGCCCGCGTTGCGCCACGAGGGTCAACACGCCGCGCTCCTGGTCGTGCACCAGCAGCGTGGCCCGGCGCGAGCCCACGACCGTGGACACCTCCTGGAGAATCCGCTGCGCCGCCTCGTCCAACCGGATGGTGTGGCCGAGGATCTCGCTGATCGTATAGATCAGGTCGATCTCTTCGTAGCGGGCCGAGAGCTCGGCCGCGACCTGCTCGGACTCGCGCTCCGCCGACAGCACGGCGCCGGCGATGCGCGCCAGGTCGCCGGCGCGCTCGCCCGCGCGCGCCCCCGCGAGCTCGAGCCACACGCCTGCCACGTCGGGCACGGGCTCGAACCAGGCGGGCCCGGCGGGCGTGTCGAGCGCGCGGCCCGCGGGCTCGCCCGTCCCGTTCAAGAGCGGCGTCCATTCCACGGCCGTGCCGTCGAGCCGGCGCGCGGTGCCGCCCTCGGCGCGCCACAGGCGCACCGGCGAGCCCGCGAGCCGCTCCAGCGCCGGCTGCAGCGCCTCGAGGCGGGTTATTGCCCGCGGAACACGAGGCACAGCCGGTTACCCTTGGCGTTGAAGGTGACTTCGTCGGCGAGGTGGCGAATCACGAACAGCCCCCGCCCCTGCTCGCGGCCCACGTTCTCGGGCGCGCTGGGATCGGGCAGGCCGTCGGGATCGAAGCCGTCGCCGCCGTCGGTCACTTCCACCCGGACTTGATGGACGCCGACGTGGATGCGGACCTCGACGTCTTTTTCAGGATCGAGGCGGTTGCCGTACGTCATCGCGTTGGCGAGCGCTTCGGCCAGCGCGGTGCGGAAATGGAAACGCAATTGCCGGGCGGAGAGCGCGCTCTGGCGCTCGCGGGCGGTCTGGGCGGTGAGGAGATCCACAGCTTCCCCGACCAGGTCGAGGCGGCTGGGGACGTGCAGCCACAGTTCGATGTCCGGTTCCGGCCCCGGGGGCCGGCGTACGCCGACGCGCAGCGGGGACGTCACGTCGGCTAGAAGGCGGCCAGCGCCTCCTCCGGCGTGCGCGTGATGGAGAACAGCGTGTCGAGCTTGGTGAGCTCGAACAGGGTCTGCAGATCTTCGTTGAGTCCGGCGAGGCGCAGGTCGCCCCCCAGCTCGCGAATCTTCTTGGAGAGCGAGACCAGCACACCGAGCCCTGAGCTGTCGATGTAGCCCGTGCGGGTGAAGTCGATGACGAACTTGCGTCCGCCCTTCTCGAGCGCGTCGAGGACTTTCTGCTTCAGGTCCTGGCGATTGCCGACGATCAGCTGCCCGTCGACCGCCACCACCACCACGCCGCTCTTGTTCGTCGTCACCGAGAAGGCCATGTCTCCTCCGCTTGCAGGACGGCGATCGCCGCCGTGTCCACAATATCGTCGGCGGTGGCGCCGCGCGACAGGTCGTCCACGGGCCGCGCGAGGCCTTGCAGGATGGGCCCGATCGCGTCCCAGCCGTCCAGGCGCTGCACCAGCTTATACCCGATGTTGCCCGCGTTGAGGTCCGGAAAGACGAGCACGTTGGCCCGGCCGCCGGCGGGCGACCCCGGCGCCTTGCGCTCGGCGACCTCGGCCACGAGCGCCGCGTCGCCCTGCAGTTCGCCGTCGAAGGCGAAGTCCACGCCGCGCGCGCGCAGCAGCGCCACCGCCTGCTGGACGCGCTCGACCGCAGGGCCCGCCGCGCTGCCCTTGGTGCTGAACGACAGGAAGGCGACCACGGGCTCGTCGCCCACCAGACGCCGCCGGTCGCGCGCCGCGGCCAGCGCGATGTCGGCCAGCTGCTCCGCCGTGGGCTCGGGCACCACCGCGCAGTCGGCGAACGTGAGCACCTGATCGTCCTTCACCATATAGAAGGCGCCCGATACCGTCTTGATGCCGGGTGCCAAGCCCACGCCCCAGATCCCGGCTCGAATAGTATCGGCCGAGGGAAAGTCGGCGCCGCCCACCATCGCATCCGCGGCGCCGATGCCCACGAGGCAGGCGCCGAGTGTCAGCGGATGGGTGAGCGCATCCAGTGCCGCAGCTTCGGTCGGAAAGTGATCGGGCCGGCGCTTCATGAGGTGCTGCGCGCATTCGGCGCGGCGCTTGTCTTTGGCGGGATCGCCCAGTACTTCAACCTGAGCGATCTGCTCCTTCTTCAGGCGCGCCGCCGCGGCCCGCACGCGCGTATCCTGGCCCTCCGGCAGCACCACCCGGCGCGCCGCCTGGCGCGCTCGCTGGTACACGCGGTCGCGGAATTTCACTTCCCGAGCTTCTGGTGCAGCGCCTGCTGGACCGCGGGGTGCACCAGCGCGGAGACGTCGCCGCCGAAGCGGGCGACTTCGCGCACGAGGCTGGAGCTCAAGTAGGTGAGATCGAACGCCGGCACGAGGAAGACCGTCTCGAGCTTGGGGGCGAGCGTGCGGTTCATCAGGGCCATCTGGAATTCGTACTCGAAGTCGCTCACGGCGCGCAGGCCGCGCACGATCACGGTCGCCCCCACCGAGCGCGCGAAGTTCACGAGCAACCCGTCGAACGAGCGAACTTCAATGGCCTTGTCGCGCACCGTCTTTTCGATCAACGCGACGCGCTCCTCCAGCGTGAACAACGGCTGCTTCGAGACGTTGACCGCGACGGCCACCACCAGCTTGTCCACGAACGCCAGCGAGCGGTGGATGAGATCCTCGTGACCCTTGGTGATCGGGTCGAACGAGCCGGGGTACACGCCGACGCGCGTCACGGTGCGTAGATGAAGGTGACGGCGGAATCGCCGTAGCGCCGCGTGTCGTCGCCGGGGATCGCTTCGTCCGCCGAGTGCTCGATCGAGAGAATGCGCCCGAACGGATTGATGCGGAAAATCGCGACCAGCCGCGCCGCGAGATCGCCGGCGTACGGCGGATCGGCGAACACCACGTCGTACTGCCCCGGCTGCAGCCGCTCGGCGAAGCGCAGCGCGTCGGCCTTATGCACCGTGGTGCGATCGCCGACCTTCAAGGCCTTGATGTTGGCGTTCAACGCCGCGAGCGACGTGCGATGGTTCTCGACGAAGTCGGCGCTCACGGCGCCGCGCGACAGCGCTTCGAGTCCGAGGGCGCCCGAGCCCGCGAACAGATCGAGCGCGCGGGCGCCGCGAATCGAGCGTTGCAGGATGCTGAACCACGCCTCGCGCACGCGGTCCGCGGTGGGCCGGACCTTGGTGGTGGCGGGCGTCTTGAGGCGGCGGCTCTTGAAGTCCCCCGCGACGATGCGGATCACGCCGCCGCCCCGCTCGGCGCCATGGCCGCCACGCGGGCCTGCAACGTCACCTGCCCCTGGTACTCGTTCTGCTCCAGCCGGAACGCCACGTCGAGCGGGTGCTCCAGCCAGGTCTGCGGCACGTCGTCGGCCCACTGGAAGCCGATCGCCGGCAGGACGCCGGAGCCGTCGTCGAGGGTGAACTTGAGGTGGTTCACGCCCACGCGCCGGGCGTTCACCGCCCGGGCACCGCGCACGCCGAACACCGGCGCGGGGTTTCCGGGCCCGCAGGGCTCGAGGTACCGGATCAGGCGCTCCAGCTCGTCGCTCACGAGACGCAAGGGCAGCTCCAGGTCCACCCGCTGGGCGGGTACGAGGTCGTCGGGGGCCAGAAGGTCGCCCGCCACCTCCAGAAACGCAACCCGGAACTCTTCGAAGCGCTCCTTCCGGATGGTGAGGCCCGCCGCCATCGTGTGGCCGCCGTATTTCTCGAGTAGATGGCCCACGCGGTGCAGCGCGTCGTGCAGGTCGAAGCCCGCAATGCTGCGCCCCGAGCCGCGCCCCTGCTCGCCTTCCCAGGCGATGAGGAACGTGGGCCGGCCGTAGCGCTCCACCAGGCGCGACGCCACGATGCCGATCACGCCGGGATGCCAGTCGTCGGCGGCGAGCACGAGGGCGCGGTCCTCCGGCCGCAGCACCGCGTCGGCCCGCACCACGGCCTCTTCGAGGATGCGCTGGTCCAGCGCCTGGCGCCGCGCGTTGAGGGTCTCGAGCTCGCGCGCCAGCTTCGCTGCCTCTGTGGGATCGTCGGTGAGCAGCAAGCGCAGACCGTCGTTGGCGTCGCCGATGCGGCCCGCCGCATTGAGCCGCGGCGCCAGGATGTAGCCGACGTGGCCCGCGCGCAGCGGCTTGCCGGCGAGGCCCGCCGCCTCGACGAGCGCGCGCAGTCCGGTCCACCGGGAGTCGGCCAGCATCTTGAGCCCGTGGCGCACGAGAATGCGATTCTCGCCGGTGAGCGGCACGACGTCGGCCACGGTCGCGAGCGCCACATAATCGAGGAAATGCAGCGGCAGGTTCTCGGAGCGGCCCAGGGCTTTGACCACGGCCTGCGCCAGCTTGAAGGCGACACCGGCGCCGCAGAGGTCTTTGTCGACCGAGGGGCAATCGCTGCGGCGCGGATCCAGTACGGCGGTGGCCGGCGGCAGCTCGTCGCCGGGCAAGTGATGGTCGGTGACGACGACGTCGATGCCGGCCGCCCGGGCGGCGCGCACCGCCGCGACGGCCGTGATGCCGCAGTCGCACGTGATGATGAGCCCCGCGCCCACGCGCTGGGCTTCTTTCAGGCCCGCGGGACCGAAGTCGTAGCCATCGCGCAGGCGATGCGGCACAAATGCGTGCGCGGTGGCACCCACAGCGCGCAGGGTCCGGGTGAGCAGGGCCGCGGCGCATTGGCCGTCCACGTCGTAGTCGCCGTGCACGAGGATCGGTGTGCCGGCCTGGACCGCGCGCACGATCGCGTCCACCGCGGCGGCCATGTCTGCCCATTCGCCGGGATCGGCGAGCCGCTCCAGCTCGGGGCGCAGATACGCGCGCGCGACTTCGGGGGCGCCCATGCCACGCTGGATCAACAGGGCGGCGAGCGCCTCCGGCACGTGCAGCGTGTCGGCGAGCGTGCGCGTGCGCTCGGGATCCGGCGCTGCGGTGACCGCCCAGCGGGCAGGAATCATTTACTTCACGTAGAGCAACACGCCGCAGGCCTCGCAGGCTTCGATCGAGAGACCGCGCTGAATCAGTGAGCGCCGTTGTGTGGGCACAGCGGTGAAGCAGTGGCCGCACGCGTCGCCGTGCAACGCGTACAACGCGAGCGGCGCCTTGCCGCGACGGATACGCTCGTAGCGCGACAGGAACCCCGTCGCCACCGCGGTCGCCGCTTCTTCCCGCGCCGCCAGCGCGCCTTCGCGCTCCGCCATGATCGCCTCGCGTTTCCCGGCCAACGCCTCGCGAGCGGCCGCTTGCGACGCTTTGACTTCCTCGAACGCTTGCTCGGCCTCCGCCGCCTTCCGTTCCGCCTCGGCCACCGCGTCGCCCGAGCGCATGAACTCGGCCTCTTCCTTGGCGAGCACCGAGCGCGCCAGGTCGAGCTCGGCCATCAGCGTGGAGGCTTCTTTGGCGCCCTTCACCCATTCGAGTCGTTGACGCCGCTGCTCCTGCTTGTCGCGGTAACTCGCGATGCGGCCTTCGAGCTCGTCGCGCCGTCGCAGCGCTTCCTGCACGCCGCGCCGCGCCTGCTCCAGGGCGCGCTCGGAGGCGGCCAGGCCTTCGTCCAAGACCAGGAGCTCGGGCTGCAGCTGGGCCAGCGCCTGGTCGGCGGCCATGACGGCCATATCCTTGTCCTGCAGCGTCAACAAACTTTCAAGATCCTGATGCACCACGCCCCCTCGCGGTAATCTTGTAGCGCGGAACTTTGGCGTTCCGCTCGGCACTGAGCCGTTTCTTCTCCATCACCAGTCGGACTTGTTCGTCGCCCTGCGCCAGCGGGATTTCCCGCTCCAGGCGATCCAGCTCCCGGTCCAGGTGCCGGGCCTCCATCCAATTGACCGCCTGCGCGAACGCCGCATCGGCCTCGATGCCGCCCAACCCCTCGGCTTTGAGGCGCTCGTACACGCGCGCCGCCGTGTCGTCCAACCGGTCGGGCGCGTCGTCCAGGACTGCTTCGTAGACCGTGCGATAGGCCGGGAATTCGAAGTCCTCGGGATCGACGGCGGCGCGCACGCGGGCACGCCAGGGATCGCCTGCGAGCAACAGCTGCAGGAAGACTTTCTCGGCGTTGGAAGGCAAAGCAGGAGCGGGGAGCGGGGAGCGGGGAGCCGTGCCGCTGCGACCCACCGCTCCCTGCTCCCTGCTCCCTGCTCCCACTGTCTCCCGCTCCAACACGTCTTTCCTGACTCCCGCCACCTCCGACGCGCGGGTGAGATACAGCTCGCGCGTGATCGGATCGGCGGCGGCGCGGATGGTCGGCAACAAGCGGTCCAGGGCGCGGCGGCGGCCCGGCAGCGTGCCGAAGAAGCCGCGGCGCTCGAGGATCTGGATCTTCCGCTCGAAGAGGTCGAGCGAGTCCTTGAGCAGCGTCTCGATCCCCTTGGCGCCCTGGGCGCGCGCCAGCGTGTCGGGATCCTCGCCTGCGGGCAGCGTGGCGACGCTGACGCGCAGGCTGTGGCGCAGCAGCTCGTCGCCGGCGCGGAACGTAGCGCGCAGGCCGGCGTCGTCGGAGTCGTACAACAGAATCACGTGCGACGTGTGCCGCTTGAGCAGCAGCGCCTGGTCGCTCGTGAGGCCGGTGCCGAGCGGCGCCACGACCTCTTCGACGCCCGCCAGTACCAATCGCACCACGTCGAAGTAGCCCTCGACCAGAATGGCGCGCTCGGTCTTGCGCATGGCGTGCTTGGCGGCGTGCAGGTTGTAGAGCAGCTGCCCTTTGTGAAAGATCGGCGTCTCGGGCGAGTTCAAATACTTGGGCTCGCCTTCGCCCAGGATGCGTCCGCCGAACGCCACGACGCGGCCGCGCAGATCGTGGATGGGAAAGAGCAAGCGGCCGCGGAAGCGCGGCACGAGCGAGCCGTCGTCGCGCTTGTGGAGCAGGCCCGCTTCGAGCAGCAGCTCGTCTTTCAGGCCCAAGCCCTTCATCGCCTCCATGAAGGCGCGCGTCTTGGGCGCGTAGCCCAAGCCGAGGACGGCCGATTCCTCCTGATCGAGGTCGCGCGAGGCCAGGTAGTCGCGGGCGATCTTGGCTTCGGCTTCCTCGCGCAATTGCCGGGCGAACCAGTCAGCGGCGGCGGCCACCGCCGAATACAACGGCTCTCGGGGATCGGGACCGCTGGGCCCGCGCTGCTCCGGGATGGTGATGCCCACGCGGCGCGCCACTTCACGCACGGCCGTGGGATAGTCCATGCCGAAGCGCTTCATAAAGAAGGTGAAGACGTCGCCCGCTTCGTGGCAGACGAAGCAGTAGAACATCCCTTTGCGCGGGACGACCGACAGATTGCGATGGGTGCCGCCGTGAAACGGACAGGGACCGCGGAAGTCCGCGCCGGTGCGCTTCAGCTCGACGTGCTCGCCGATGATCCCCACGATGTCCGCCGCTTCGCGGATCTGCTCGATGACGTCGTCGGGGATCAAACTCATCCGCGGAACTCCACGATCGTGACGCCGGTGCCGCCTTGGTTCGACGGCGCGAGGCCGAAGCGCGCCACGCGGGGGTCACGCTCCAGCAGGGCCTCGACCATGGTGCGCAAGGCGCCCGTGCCTTTGCCGTGGATCACGCGCAGGTAGGGGAGGTCAGCGACGACCGCGGCGTCCAAGGCCTGAATCAGCGCGGCTTCGGCTTCGTCGGCGCGCATGCCGCGCAGTGAGACTTCGCTGGCGGCTCGCGTGGTGGGTGGTGCG
>DATLWA010000345.1:0-11900 GCA_035576905.1 Gemmatimonadales bacterium | reverse complement strand
GGCTTCCCTTCGGTGATGGTGCCGGTCTTGTCGAGCAGCACCACGCGCACGCGGGAGAGCCGCTCGAGCGCCTCACCCCCGCGGATCAGGATGCCCGACTCGGCGGCGCGGCCGGTACCGACGAGGATCGCGGTGGGCGTGGCGAGGCCCAGCGCGCAGGGGCAGGCGATGATCAACACCGTCACGAGCGCGATGGTCGCGAAGATGAGCCCCGGCTCGGGTCCGATGTCGAACCAGACCACGAATGCGGCGAGGGCGAGCGCGATCACGACCGGCACGAAGACGGCGGCCACCCGGTCCGCGAGGCCCTGAATCGGCGCCTTGGTGGACTGCGCGTCTTCGACCAGGCGGATGATCTGGCCCAGCGCGGCATCCTTGCCCACCCGGGTCGCCCGGAAGGTGATACTGCCCGTGGTGTTCATCGAGCCGCCGACCACTTCATCGCCGATTTTCTTGGCGACCGGCATGGGCTCGCCCGTGAGCATCGACTCGTCCACCGCCGAGGCGCCGTCGGTCACGATGCCGTCCACCGGAATCCGCTCGCCCGGCTTGACCACGATCACGTCGCCCGGCACCACCGCTTCGACCGCGATGTCGGTCTCTTTACCGTCTTTGATCACGTGGGCGACTTTGGGTCGCAGGCCCGCCAGGCGGCGGATCGCTTCTGACGTGCGGCCCTTGGCGCGCGCCTCGAGCAGGCGGCCCAGGAGGATCAGCGCGATGATGGCGCTGACGGCCTCGAAGTACACGTCCGCCGGCAGGCCCGCGCGGGCGAACACGCCGGGCAGGAGCGTCGCGACCACTGAATAAATGAAGGCGGCGCCTGTGCCGACGGCGATCAAGGTGTTCATGTCGGCCGTGCGATGCGTGAAAGCGCGCCACGCGCCGACGTAGAACTGCCGGCCCGCCCAGAACACCACCGGCAGGGTGAGCAGCGCCAGACCGCGGCGCACCCAATTCAGGTCGATGCCCCAGCCCAGCTGGGTGATCTCGTCGCGCAGCGCCGCCGCCGCGGGCATCAGCAGGTGGCCCAGCAGGTCGAATTGCTTGAACGAGTCCATCGGCCGGTCGGCCATCAGGAGCATCGAGCCGGCCATCGCGATCACGGTCACGGCGGCCGCGAGCGCGAATCTCCAGAGCAGCCCCCGCACTTCGCGGCTGCGCGCGATGCGCTCGCGCTCCAACGGGTCCTCGGCGGCGATCGGCTCGGCGACCGTGAATCCCGCGGCCGTCACCGCGCGCTCCAGATCTTCGGCCACGACGGCGCCCGGCACGTAATCGACGGTCACCTGCTCCGTCGCCTGATTGGCGACCACCCGCACCACACCCTTCACCCGCTGGAGCGCGTGCTCCAGCGGCGCCACGCTGGGCGCGTAGTGCAGGTCGGTGACGTTGAACGTCACGCTGGCCTTGCCGCAGTCGTAGCCCGCTTCGCGGACGGTGCGGATCAGCTGGCCGACGCCGATCTGCGCGTCCTCGTACTCCACGGCCGCCTTGCCCGTGGCGTAATTCACCGCGGCGGTCGAGACGGCGGGGAGGACCTGGAGCGCCTCTTGCACCGTGGCGGCGCAGGACGCGCAGCTCATCCCCTCGATCGGCAGGATGATGCGCGACTTACTCATGGAACTTGTGGGGCGACGCGGCGGGCTTGGGCGTCGTGGCGCCGTCTTCCACCACCAGGAGACCTTTGAGCATGTTCATGCCGCAACGAAACGGGATCTCGCCGGGTTCCTTGGGCGTGAATTCGACGGCGGTCGTCTGGAAGGCGGGGAGCTGCTGGTCGATGCCCAGCTTCTCGAAAATCACGCGCTCGGAGCAGTCGGCGGTCTCGTCGCGATAGAACAACAAGCGCACCGGCTTGCCGGCGCGCACCACGATGGTGTCGGGCGTGTAGCCGCCCTTCACCATGACCGGCACTTCCTGCACGCCGCCCACGACGCTGGCCGCGGCGGCGGCGCCGCCGCGCGCGAGCAGGAAGTACCACAGCACCCACACGATCGCAGCCGCACCGGCCGCGGTGACGGCGATCTGGGCGGGCGTCACACGCGCGCTCGGGACTCCTCGATGCGCATGCCGTAGAACGAGCGCCACACGAACACCACCGACACCGCGAAGAACAGCGCGGCGAGCACGCGCGTCAGGCCCGTGCCCTGCTCGGTGGTGAGGGAGACGGCCAGCTCGACCGCCAGCAGCCCGAACAACGTCGTGAACTTGATGATCGGGTTCATCGCCACCGAGGAGGTGTCCTTGAACGGATCGCCCACGGTGTCGCCGACGACCGTGGCGTCGTGCAGCGGCGTGCCCTTCTGCTTGAGCTCGGTCTCGACGATTTTCTTGGCGTTGTCCCACGCGCCGCCGGCGTTGGCCATGAAGATCGCCTGATACAACCCGAACAGCGCGATCGAGATGAGGTAGCCGATGAAGTAGTACGGCTCCACGAACGCGAACGCGAGCGTCACGAAGAACACGGCCAGGAAGATGTTGAACATGCCGCGCTGCGCGTACTGCGTGCAGATCTCGACCACTTTCTTCGAGTCCGCGACCGACGCCTTGGCGGCGCCTTCGAGCTTGATGTGTGCCTTGATGAACTCCACCGCGCGATAGGCCCCCGTGGTCACCGCCTGGATCGAGGCGCCCGTGAACCAGTAGATCACGGCGCCGCCTGCGATCAGGCCGAGCAGGAACGGCGGGTGGAGAATCGACAGATTGCTCAAGAGCTCGGGACGCAGGCCCTGCGTGAGCGCCACGATGATCGAGAAGATCATGGTGGTGGCGCCGACCACCGCCGTGCCGATGAGCACGGGCTTCGCGGTCGCCTTGAACGTGTTCCCGGCGCCGTCGTTCTCCTCGAGGTTGTCTTTGGCACGCTCGAAGTTCACGTCGAAGCCGAAGTCACGCTTGATCTCCGCCGTGATGCCGGGCAGCTGCTCGATGGTCGAGAGCTCGTAGACCGACTGGGCGTTGTCGGTCACGGGACCGTAGGAATCGACCGCGATGGTGACGGGGCCCATCCCCAGGAATCCGAACGCGACCAAGCCGAATGCGAACACCGCCGGCGCCGCCATCAGCGGCCCGAGCCCGGCGGTGCTGACGCCGTAGGCCGTGGCCATGAGGACGAGCATCGCGAGGCCCAGCCAGTAGGCGCTGAAGTTGCCCGCCACGAGGCCGGACAGGATGTTCAACGACGCCCCGCCCTGCCGCGACGACGTGACCACCTCGCGCACGTGCGCCGAGTTCATCGACGTGAACACCTTCACGAGCTCGGGAATCACGGCGCCCGCGAGCGTGCCGCAGGTGATCACGGTCGAGAGTTTCCACCACAGCGACGGATCGCCGTTCAGGTTCGGGATCATCAGGTACGAGACGACGTACGTCAGGGCGATCGACACGAGCGAGGTCAGCCACACCAGCGTGGTGAGCGGCGCCTCGAAGTCCATCTTGTCCGCGTTGGCGTACTTCACCTTGGTGTAGGCCGCGTTGACGAAATACGACAGGCCCGACGTGACGATCATGATGATGCGCATCACGAAGATCCAGACGAGCAGCTGCACCTGGATCAGCGGCTCGTGCACGGCCAGCAGGATGAACGTGATCAGCGCCACGCCGGTGACGCCGTAGGTCTCGAAGCCGTCGGCCGAGGGGCCCACCGAGTCGCCGGCGTTGTCGCCGGTGCAGTCGGCGATCACGCCGGGGTTGCGGGCGTCGTCTTCCTTGATCTTGAAGACGATTTTCATCAGGTCGGAGCCGATGTCGGCGATTTTCGTGAAGATGCCGCCGGCCACGCGCAGCGCCGCCGCGCCCAGCGACTCACCGATCGCGAACCCGATGAAGCAGGGGCCCGCGTAGTCGCCCGGGACGAACAGCAGAATGAACAACATCATGATCAGCTCGACCGACACCAGCACCATCCCCACGCTCATCCCCGACTTGGTGGGGATCTGATGGCAGGGATAGGGCTTGCCGGTGAGACTGGCGAACGCGGTGCGCGAATTGGCGAAGGTATTCACCCGGATGCCGAACCAGGCTACGCCGTAGCTGCCCGCGATGCCCACGAGACTGAACAGCAGGATGACGGCGACTTTGAGCGCCGGATAGCCGCGCACCAGCGCGCCCGCCGCGTTCACCGTGGGCGCCAGCGTGCCGAAGTAGATCGCCACGATCGCCCCGATGAAGACCCACAGGATCAGCAGGAACTTGCCCTGCGTGATCAGGTAGGTCTTGCACGTCTCATAGATCAGCTCGGAGATCTCGAGCATCGCCTTGTGCACCGGCAGCCCTTTGAGCTGGCGGTAGGTGGCGAGGCCGAAGGCGAGGCCCGCCACGCAGACGAGCAGTCCCACAAGCAACAGCGTGCGTCCCGGAATGCCGCCCAGGAACGTCGCCTGGCTCAGATCGGGCAGCCGGAGCGTGGCCTCGCCGCCTTCCGGATGTTGCGCCAGGAGGGTGGCGGGCAGCAGGGTCACGGCGGCGAGCGCCGCGGCAAGGATCTTCATTGGATCTCCGGTGTGCGGGTGCGCGGTCAGCGGTCCGCGTACTCGTAGTATTCCACGCCGAGGTGCGTGATCTGGTCCTCGCCCATCATCCACCGCAGCGTGTTCTTGAGTTTGGTATGCTGAATGAAGAGATCGTGCTCGGGATAGAGGCCGGCCCCGGTCTGCGGGCTCTTGAAGTAGAACGACAGCCATTCCTGGATCCCCGACAGCCCGGCGCGCTTGGCCAGGTCGAAGAACAGCGCCAGATCGAGCACGATCGGCGCCGCCAGAATCGAGTCGCGGCAGAGGAAGTCGACTTTGATCTGCATCGGGTAGCCCAGCCACCCGAAGATGTCGATGTTGTCCCAGCCTTCCTTATTATCCCCACGCGGGGGGTAATAATTGATCCGCACCTTGTGAAAGATCTTCCCGTACAGCTCGGGATACTGGCCGGGCTGCAGGATGTACTCGAGCACGCCGAGCTTCGACTCTTCCTTGGTCTTGAACGACTCGGGGTCGTCCAGCACTTCGCCGTCGCGGTTGCCGAGAATGTTGGTGGAGTACCAGCCCGCGAGCCCGAGCATGCGCGCCTTGAACGCCGGGGCGAGCACCGTCTTCATCATGGTCTGCCCGGTCTTGAAGTCCTTGCCGCCGATGGGGAGCTTCTTTTCCTCGGCCAGCCGCTCGAGCGCCGGGATGTCCACGCAGAGATTGGGCGCGCCGTTGGCGAACGGGACGCCTTCCATCAGGGCCGCGTAGGCGTAGAGCATCGACGGCGCGATGGCCGGGTCGTTCTGCTCCATCGCCTTCTCGAGTGACGCCAGCGTCTGGTGCGCCGGACCCGGCGTGATGAACACCTCGGTCGACGCGCACCACACGATCACTAAGCGATCGGCGCCCGAGCTTTTCTTGAACTGGCGCATGTCCTCCCGCAGCTGCTCGGCCAGCTCGCGTTTGGTCTTGCCTTTCTTGACGTTGGTGCCCTGCAGGCGCTTGACGTAGTACTGATCGAAGGCCGCGGGGATCGGCTTGATGCTCTGGAGGAATTCCTTGATCGGCTCCAGGTGTTCGTGCCGGTCCAGCACGCCGGCCTTCACCGCGGCCGTGTAGGCGTCATCGGGAATCGGGTCCCAGGCCGCGAAGACGAGATCCTTCAGCTGGGCGATCGGGACGAAGTCCTTGATCTTGGGAGCGCGCTTTTCGGTCCGCTTGCCGAGGCGGATCGTCGCCATCTGGGTGAGCGATCCGATCGGCAGGGCGCTGCCGCGGCGCACGTTTTCGACGCCGGCGATGAAGGTGGTGGAGACGGCGCCGAGTCCCACGAGCATGACGCCGAGTTTGCCTTTGGCGGGTGCGATATCCCGTGCTGCCTGCTGCGACACGATCAATGTCCTTTCCGGAACGCGGCCGCGTGACCAGGGAGGGTGTCGCGCCGGATGGCGCTCTTCCCGCTGGGGTCGGCCGTCTGTCGAGCGACGTAAATCACGCGCTGCACCACGGTGATGGTCGTGGAGGCGGCGAGGATGATGACGATCCAAAAGAGCAGCACGCCCTGCTTCCCTGCCCCGAAGAACAGCGTGGGGGCGCCGAGTACGAGAATGCGCTCGGCGCGCTGCGCGATGCCGACCTTGGCTTCCAACCCCAGGCCTTCGGCGCGGGCCCGCGTGTACGACACGAGCATCGACGACGCCAGGCCGGTCATGCACATCACGATGGCGAGCGGCAGGCGCGCGGGCGTGACGCCGCCGTGGACGAACCACAGCGCGATCCCGGTGAAGACGGCGGCTTCGCCCAGGCGATCGAGCGTCGAATCGTAGAAGGCGCCGAACTTGGTGCTGGAGCCGCCGGCGCGCGCCACTTGACCGTCGAGTAAGTCCAACAGGCCGCTCGAGAGGATCAAGGCGCCCCCGATGCGGATGCTTCCCATCCCGAACGCCACAGCGGCGGCGACAACGACGAGCGCGCCGAGCGTGGTGATGACGTTGGGGGAGATGCCGGCCCGGATGAACGCCCGGGCGATGGGCCCGATCGCTTTGAGGAAGCCGTCCCGGACCGCCTGGGGAATCACATTCATGAGCCGGGGAAAGTAATGGCGGCTCCCCCCTGGCGAAAGGGCGAGTCAGCGGGTGAAGTGGTAGTGGGGAAAGAACTTGTCTAGTTCTTCGCCTTCTTCCGAAACTGCCCGCCTAGCAGCGACCCGGCCGTGAACCCCACCGCACCCCCAAAGACGCCGCCCGCGATCTCGCCGCGGGTACAATTGCTCGATTCACACAAGCCGCGAACGGCGAGCGCCGTGAATACGCCCAGGCCGACGCCGCCGATCAACCCGCCCTCGAGCCAATAGGTCCGCGGGATTGTGCCGGATGAACGATCGCGTGGTGCCGCGGCCGTTGCGGCCGCGGGCCACCGCACACTGCTCAGGACGCTCTGCGGGATGGGCGCCAGTCGCTGAGCGACGGCCCCGGCCGGGAGGACTCCGATGGCCAGCGACAGCCACACTACTCGCGCTCTGTTCATGCTTCTAAGATAACGCCTCCACCTGCTCCGTCGCCCGCGTCCAGCGCTCGAGCCCCAGGTCGAGCGTGCGCTTCAACGTCTCGAGCTGGGCGCCGAGCTGCTTGGCTGTGGCCACCCCGTCCTGCCGCGTGTAGAGCGCCGGGTCCTCGAGCGCCGCGACGACCTTCGCGACCTCGGCCTCCAGCTTCGCCACGGCGGCTTCCGCCTCCTCGACCTCGCGCTGCGCCTTGCGCAGATCTTTGCGCGGATCGGCCTTGGGAGCGGGCGCCACGCGCTGCCGCTCGTGCACCCGCCGTAACGCCTGGTCCTCGGCATTCTGCACCGCCGCGGCGTGGGCGCGCTCGGTACTGACCTCCTCCCACTCCTCGAAGCCGCCGGCGAACTCGGTCATCTTGCGGTCGTGCAGGATCCAAATCCGCGTCGTCAAGGCGCGCAACAGCGCGCGGTCGTGGCTCACCAGGATCACCGTGCCGTCGTAATCCGCGATCGCGTCTTCGAGCGCCTCGATCGATTCGACATCCAAGTGATTGGTCGGCTCGTCCAACACCAACAGATTCGCCCGCGACAGCATCAGGATCGCCAGCGCCACGCGCGCCCGCTCGCCGCCCGACAGGGATTCAGCCCGCCGGAGGACCTCCGCCCCGGAGAATCCGAAGCGGCCCAGGTGGCCCTGGATCTGGCCGCGCTCCCACTTGGGGCGCAGTCCCGCGATCACGTCGTACAGCGTGCGGTCGAGCGGCACCTGGGAGAGATCCTGCCGGTAATAGCCGGCGGTGATCGACGCGCCGAGCCGCAGGTCGCCGCCCTGCGTCGGATGCTCGCCCAGCAGCGCTTTGAGCAGCGTGGACTTCCCCGCCCCGTTCCTGCCGAGAATCCCCAGCACGCCGGTCCGTTCGAGCGTGCCGTTGAGTTTCTCCACCAGCGTGCGCGTGCCGATCCCGACACTGACGTTCGTGGCGCTCAGCACCTGGTCGCCGCCACGCTCGGCCACTTCGAGCCGCAGTGCCATGGTGCCGTCGGCGCCGATCACTGGACTGAGTCGCGGTAAGCGCTCCAGGCGTTTGCGCCGACCCTTGGCCTGCTTGGTGTTTTGTCCCGCGATATTGCGGGCGATGTAATCCTGCTCGTGCGCGATCACCCGCTGCTGCTGTTCGAACGCCCGTTGCTGCGTCAACCGCCGCTCGGCGCGTTGCGTCACGAAACCGGCGTAGCCCGCGGCGTACGGCGTGGCGGTGCGGGCCTCGAAGTGCAGCACATGATCCACCGTGGCTGCGAGGAACGCGCGGTCGTGGCTCACGACCAGGACGGTGCGCTCATTGTCCACGAGGTATTGCTCGAGCCAGCGCGTGGTCTCGAGGTCGAGGTGATTGGTCGGCTCGTCGAGCAGGAGGACGTCAGCGGTGGTCATGAGCTGGCGGGCCAGGCCGAGGCGGCCCAGCTCGCCGCCGCTGAGGGCGGAGAGGGGCGTGCTGCGAGCCTGCGCCGGATCGAATTCGAGACCGTGCAGCACCGCATCGATGCGCGAGGTGACGGCGTAGCCCCCGTCACGCTCGAACCGCTCGAGGTCTTCGCCGTAACGCGCCAGCGCCTGCGGCGAGTGGTCGTGCGCGAGATTGGCGGCCTGCTCGACGAGCGACTGCTCCAGCGCCAGCAGCTCGGCCAGCTCGCCGGCGGCCGCTTCCCAGACGGTCGTCGCGGCGCCGTAGTCACGGTGTTGCTCGAGCAGCGATGTGCGCAATCCCGACGCGCGCGCGATGCTGCCGCGCGTGGGCTGGAGCTCGCCCGTCAGCAGCCGGAAAAGCGTGGTCTTGCCGGTGCCGTTGCGGCCCACGATGCCCCAGCGCTGGCCGGGCTCCACGTTGAACGTGACATCGGAAAACAGCGTCGTGTCGCCGAAGTCCAGGCCGACGCCGCTGAAGCTGATCTGACTCATGCGGTGGGACTCATACCTCAATGTACTGAGGTCGAGTCAGTGCGGCCGGATGGTCCCCGTCACCTCGATAACGACGCGGTAGCCCTCGAGCCGCGCCGGAATGCGGGAATTCGCGGCGGCGGTGGAGTCGGCCACCAGCACCTTGATGCAGCGCTCGCCTTCGTTCAACCCGACCGCGGTCCCCACCACGCCGGGCAGCGCCATCAGGGAATCGCTGTGCGCGGCGAGAACTTCGTCGATGCTCCGGACAGCCACTGGTGCACTGCTCCCCTCTCGCTGGACGCCCGCGCGTTGGGCGCCGGAACAGGCCGCCAGCGCGGCGGCCACCAACACCGTTGCGATCGGGCGGGCACTCATTGCCCGCGCCGCAGGATAATCGAGAAGCCGTTGCTGCTGCCATCCGGGTCGTGATTGGCGGATGACTTGTACACGTAGCCGGACCGCGTCAGCGCGGTCACCGCGAACGAGGCGAAGCGGCTGTTGTTCGCGTTGCCGGTCAGGACCACCGTGCACGTCCCCGGGCCGCCACCGCCGGCGTCGCTGGTGACGCACGTCGAATCGGCGCTGGAGCTGTTCCAATTGCCGTGCACGGTCACACCGTTCAGCGGATTGTGCTTGGCATCGTGCGCGGTGATCACGACGATCGCCGACCACGAAGTTCCGGCGCTCGTGTCGGACGAGGCCTGGAGGTTGCCCACGTGGTCGCTCGGCGCGCCCACCACGATCGCGATCGCGCTGGCGTCGTTGCTCGAGTTGGGATCCGCCAGCTTCTGCGTCGCGGTCAGGGTGTGCCCGTTGAGCGCCGCCCCGGCCGTATTCCAGTTGAACGTGCGCGTCGCGCTGGCGCCGATCGCGAGCCCGGGAATGGTCTGCGTGCCGATCGTCGCGCCGCCCGCCGTGCCGTCGGTCAGCACGACATCGAAGCTGGTGGTGACATCCTGCCCGCCCACGTTCTGCACCGTGACCACCACGGGGACGGTGTCTCCCGCCGTCACCGAGCTGGGCGCGGTGATACTGGCCAGGGCGAGATCGGCGGGCTGCGGATTCACCGTCACCACGGCGGACCGCTGGTCGTTGGCCGCGTTGTCGTCCGCCAGGCTCTGCGTCGCCACCAGAGTGTGACCGCCCAGCGCGGCGGACGACGTACTCCAGGTGAACGAACGCGTCGCGGTTGCGCCGACGGCGAGCCCGGCCACGGTCTGGGTGCCGATCGTCACGCCGGCCGTCGCATCGGTCAAGACGACATTGAAGGTGGCGCCGACCGTCAGTCCGCCCACGTTCTGGACGGTCACCGCGATCGCCGGCGTATTGCCCTTGAGCACCGACGCCGGCGCGGTCAACGCGGTCACGGCGACGTCAGTGATCGGCGCGTTCACCGTGATCGTCGTCGACGCTTGATTGTTGGCGGCATTGGCGTCGGTCAAGGTGATCGTCGCGACCAACGTGTGCGCGCCCAGCGCGGCGCCGGCGGCGTTCCAGTTGAAGAAGCGCGTGATGGCGGAGCTCGCGGCGAGGCCGTTGACGGTCTGTGTGCCGATCGTCACTCCCGCCGTCGCATCGGTCAGGACGACATCGAAGTTCGAGCTGACCGTCAGCCCGCCCACGTTCTGAAGGCTGACCGCGATGGACGCCGTGCTTCCCTGGGTCACGGACGCCGGCGCCGTCACGTTGTTCACGGCGATGTCGGTGGTCGGCGGCGCGCTCACGATGATCCCGGTCGCGGCGCTGTTATTGCTCGAGTTGACGTCCGCCAGCTTCTGCGTCGCAAACAGCGTATGCCCGTTGAGCGCCGCCCCGGCGGTGTTCCAATTGAAGGTCCGCGTCACGCTGGCTCCCGCGGCGAGCCCGGCGATCGTCTGCGTGCCGAGCACCGCGTTGCCGGCGGATCCGTCAGTGAGCACGACGTCGAAGTTGCTCGTGACGTCCAGCCCGCCCACGTTCTGCACGGTGACCACGACGGGGACGATATCCCCCTGGGTCACGTGGCCCGGCGCGCTGATGCCGGTCAGGGCGAGATCCACCGGCTGCGGATTCACGCTCACCGCCACCGAGCGGGAGTTATTGGCGGCGTTGGCGTCGGTCAGGGTCTGAGTGGCCACCAGGGTGTGCCCGCCGAGCGCCGCTCCGGTGGTATTCCAGCTGAAGGAGACGCTCGCCAGGCCGGACACCGCGAGCCCGTTCACCGGCTGCGTCCCGATCGTGGCGCCGGTCGTGGCGTCGGTCAGGACGACGTTGAAGCTCGTGGTGACGCCCTGCCCGCCGACGTTCTGCACGGTCACGCCGATCGTGGCCGTGCTTCCCTGAATCACGGCGGCGGGCGCGTCGATGGCGGTCACGGCGATATCGGTGGTGGGTGGCGGCGGCGGTGGCGTGACGCCGACCCCGATCGCCATGCTGTTATTGGTCGCGTCGTCGTCGGCCAGCTTCTGCGTCGCGATCAGCGTGTGCCCGCTGACCGCCGCGCCGGCGGTGTTCCACGGAATGTCGACCGTGGCCGTGGCGCCGACGGCGAGTCCCGCGACCGACCGCGTACCGAGAGTCACACCGCCCGCCGACCCGTCCGTCAGCTCGACGGCGAACGTCGTGCTCACGTCCACTTCACCGACGTTCTGGACCATAATCACGACGTGCGCCGTGTCCCCCTGCGCCACCGAGTGCGGCGCCGTAATGCTCGTCAGCGCGATGTCGGTCGGCTTGGGAAGCACCGTGACGATTTCGCTGCCCTGGTTATTGGCGGCGCTGTCGTCGCTGAACGTGTGGCTCGCGACCAGCGTATGCCGGCCGAGCGCGGAGTTCGTCGTATTCCAGCTGAAGACGAGCAGCGTGCTGGCGCTCGGCGCCAACCCGGAGACCGTCTGAGTGCCGAGGGTGACGCCGGCTGTCGCGTCCCGCAGTGTGACGGTGAAGCTGCTCGCCACGTTCTGATTGCCGGTGTTCGCCACGGTCACGCCGATGTTGAGGCCGTGACCCACGATCAC
>DATLWA010000344.1:0-9259 GCA_035576905.1 Gemmatimonadales bacterium | reverse complement strand
GTTCGCGGGCACCAGCCTGCTCGTCGCCGCGACGGTCGTCGCCGTCATCTTCATCGCCGACCGCGTGCTGCGGCATGGCTTCGAAGATGAAGTGGCCGCGAGTCTCGCGCGCGAAGCGCGGCTCGTGACAGCGCTCGTCCCCGCCGATTCCGCGCATTGGCCGGAGACCGCCATCGCTTTGGGGAGCCGCATCGGGCATCGCGTGACGCTGATCGACTCCACCGGACGCGTGCGCGGCGATGCCGAGTTCGACCGCGTGTCGCTCCCCGGACTCGAGAACCACCTGACCCGGCCCGAGGTGCAGGCGGCGCTCCGCACCGGGCTGGGCCGCGCCGCGCGCCTCAGCGCGTCCACCAATGAGCGGCAGATGTACGTGGCGGTGCGGGGCGGTCCGCCCGGCATCGCCGTCGTGCGCGTATCCGCGACCCTCGCGTCCGTCGACGCGCAGATCGGCGCCGTGCAGCGCGCCGTGGCCCTCGCCGGCCTCGGCGCGCTCGCCCTGGCCGCGGTGATCGCCTGGGCGGCGAGCCGCGCGCTGGTGCGGCCGCTGGTCGGCCTGAGCCAGGCCGCGCGCGACATCGCCGCCGGCCAGGAGCCGCTGTTCCCGGACTCGCGCGTCCACGAAGTCTCGCAACAAATCCTCGCGCTGCAGGCGATGCACGAGCAGCTCGATCGCCGCTTCACCGACCTGCGGCGCGAGCGCGAGGAGACCGCCACGCTCATCGAGGCGATGGCCGACGGCGTGCTGGGCGCCGATCCCCGCGGCGCCATCGTCACGATGAATGCCGCCGCGCGCCGCCTGCTGGGCTACGCGCCGGACGCGGCGCTCCCGCCCCTGCTCGAGCTGTTCCACGGCAAAGCGGCGCGCGACCTGGTGCGCGACGTGCTCGAGGGCCAGGAGGTACAGCAGCGCGAGCTCGAGCTGGACGGGCGCGTGCTGCTCGTGACCGGCCGCCCCCTGCCCGACGGCCGCTCGCTGCTGGTGCTGCGCGACGTCACCGCGCTGCGGCGGCTCGAAACGGTGCGCCGCGACTTTGTCGCCAACGTGTCACACGAGCTCAAGACGCCGCTCACGTCCATCGCCGGCTACGCCGAGACGCTCGCCACCGAGGCGACCACGGGCACACAGATGTGGCAGTTTGCGGTGACGATCGAGAACAACGCGCGCCGCATGCAGCGCCTGGTGGACGGGCTGCTGGACCTGTCACGCATCGAGTCGGGCAGCTGGCGCCCCGAGCCGCAGGTGGTGGCGCTCGAGCTCGCGGCGCGCGACGCGTGGGGTGCGGTCGCGGCGCGCGCGGCGATCAAGAGTGTGACGTTGGACGTCGCGATCGCAGCCGACGCGCCGTCTGCGTCCGTCGACCCCGACGCGCTGCGGCAGATCCTCACCAATTTGTTCGACAACGCGCTGCGCCATACACCCGCGGCCGGGCGCATTACGGTCCGCGCGGTCCGGACCGGCGCGGCGATCACGCTGTCGGTGACCGACACCGGCAGCGGCATCGCGGCCGAGCACTTGCCGCGGATCTTCGAGCGGTTCTACCGGGCCGATCCGGGGCGCGCCCGGGCGGACGGCGGCACGGGGTTGGGCCTCGCCATCGTCAAGCATCTCACGGAAGCGCACGGGGGACGGGTGGAAGCGGAGAGTACGCTGGGCCAGGGGACCACAATCCGCATCACGCTGCCGCAGTCCGGGAGCTAAGCCAACACCTCACAGCGGTTTACGCTGTTACCGAGCCGTAACCTGCCCGTCACCGGCGGTTGACGGCCGGGGCCCACCTTCCGGTTGTGAGAATCGCTCTCGTATCCGACACGTACACGCCGCAGGTCAACGGCGTGACGACAGTGGTGGACCGGATCGCGCAGCTCCTGCCGGCGGCGGGGCACGCCGTGGCGGTGGTGGCGCCGGCGTATCCTGGCCCGCCGCCTGAACCGCGCGGGGACGAACTGCGCATCCCGTCGCTGCCGTTCCCGCCCTACCCCAGCATCCGCCTCGCTCTGCCGTTCGCCCGTCGCGTCAACAGTTTCCTCGACCGCTTCGCTCCCGACATCGTGCACGTGCATACCGAGGGATCGCTCGGGACCATGGGGCGGCGCTGGGCACTGCGCCACGGCCGGCCGCTGGTCACGACGTTCCACACGCACTTCCCGCAGTACGCGCGACACTACGGCGTGCCGCGGCTCGAGGGGCTGGTGTGGCGCTGGCTGACGTGGTTCCACCGGCCCGCGCGGGTCACATACACGCCGGGCGATACGGTGCAGCGCGAGCTCATCGCCAAAGGGCTGACGCAGGCGCGCGTGTGGGGACGGGGCGTGGACACCACGCGCTTCCATCCGTCGAAGCGCGATCAGACGTGGCGCGAACGCCTGCGCGCCGGCCCCGACGACGTCGTCGTGCTGCACGTGGGCCGGCTGGCGCCGGAGAAAAACCTCGACGTGCTGATCGAGAGTTGGCGCCTTGGCCACCGGGTGCTCGGCCCGCACGTGGTGTGGGCGATCGCGGGGCGCGGGCCGCTGGAGCGCCGTCTCGCGGCCGAGCTGCCGTGGGTCCGGCGCGCCGGTTTCCTCGACCGCGACGATCTCGCCGCGCTCTACGCCAGCGCCGAGATCTGCATGCTGCCTTCGCAAACCGAGACGTGCGGCCTGGTGGCGCTGGAGGCGATGGCATCGGGCCTGCCGGTCGTGGCTGCCGACGCCGGCGGGTTGCGCGAGAGCGTCGAGCACGAAGTGAGCGGCCTGCTGGTCCCGCCCAACGACGCGCACGGGTTTCTCTCCGCTGTCGCGCGCCTGGTGATCGACCGCGAAGCGCGCCACGATTTTTCCCTGGCCGCGCGCGCGCGCGCCGAGACGCGCGATCAGGCACCGGAAGACGACGAGCTGTTGGCCGATTACGCCGCCCTGTTGCCCCGCGATCACATCCTCCACTCCGGAGTCGCCACATGCGCCGTGTCGTGATCGTGCTGGCCGACGGCCTGCGCCCCGACGCCGTCACGCCGAGCATCATGCCGTCGCTCCATGCCCTGGGCGGCGTGTTCACGCTCGCGCTGCGGGCGACCACGGTCCGGCCCAGCGCCACCGTCGCGGCCCTCGCCTCACTCGCCACTGGCGTGAGCCCACAGACGCACCGCCTGACCGAGCCGGGACTCGGGTTCCTCCCGGCGCTGCGCTCGCTGCGCCCGGTGGCGTGGGAGCTGGCGCGCGCCGGCATTCGCACCGATGTGGTGGCGAGCGATCTGGGCGCCACGGCCTACCCGGTCGCCTGGACGCTCGCGTCGGCCGCTGGTGCGGACCGGCTCCTGACTGATGGGCCGCGCGCGCGTGACGTCGCCGCGGTGGCGCACCGCCTCCTCTGTCGCCGCGAGCCGCGGTTGCTCTTCGTGTACCTGCCCGATTGCGACCGCGCGGGCCACGCGCACGGCTGGATGTCGCAGCCGTACTTACGCGCGGCGGCTGAGGTCGACGCGGCGATCGGGGCGCTGGCGTCGTGGACCGAGGACGCGCTGCTGCTGATCACGGCCGACCACGGCGGTGGCGGCGTGACGCCGACCGACCACGACGAGCCGCATCCCGTCAACGACCACATTCCGCTGGTGCTCGCGGGCAAAGACGTGACGCGCCGGCATCAGCTGACGCGCCCCGTCTCGCTGCTCGACATCCCGGCAACGGTGCTCTGGCGCCTCGGCGTGGACGTGCCGGCGTGCTATGAGGGCGCGCCGCTCACCGACGCGTTCGCGCCCGACGTGGTGGGCGCCCCGGCGTGATCGCCACCCGGCGCCTCACCCACTTAGGCGGCGCCCGGGTGACGCTGGGGATCGGCGTGCTCCTCGTGGCCGGCGGGCAACGCCGTTTGGGCTATGCGGCACTCGCCGCCAACGTGCTGTCGCACATCGCCGTCCAGGTGTTGAAGCGGACCGTGGCGCGGCCGCGGCCGTGCGACGCCTTCGGCCGGCCGCTGGCGCTGGTGGACCTGCCCGATCCGTTCTCCTTCCCGTCGGGCCACGCGGCGGCAGCCACGGCCGTCGCCGGCACGATCGCACTGCACGCTCCGCTGCTCACGCCGGTGCTGTTGCCGCTCGTCGCCCTCGTCGCGGCGTCGCGCGTGCTGCTGCGCGTTCACCACATCAGCGATGTGGTGGCGGGCATGGGGTTAGGGCTCGCCGGCGCGCTCGTCGCGACGGTGCTCGTGAACCCGTGACGGAACCGTTACCATCCCGGCGATGGATTGTGACGCGTTTTGAGTTGCTTTGCAGTGTCCTTGGAGGGCCCACCACATCCACTGCCTCACAGGAGGGATTCCCTGTATGACCCGCTCGTCCCGCTGTGCCTTGTATCTCGCGGCCGTCGCGGCGCTCGGCGCCGCGCCGCTCGCCGCCCAGACGCCGGCGCCCGCACCACAAGTCACCGTCGGCGGCCTCGTGTACGCGCAGTACCTGTACCAGGATTTCCCGACGGCCGGCGTGCGGCAGAACAACTTCAGCATCCAGCGCGCCTACATCAACGTGATCGGGCGGTTCGCGGGCGGCATCTACACCCGCGTCACCGCGGACGTCTACACGCCGCCCGCCGTCACCACCGACAACTCGCGCACGTTCCGCCTCAAGTACGCCTACTTCGGCTACACGCCCAGCGGGAGCTCCTTGACGTTCAAGCTCGGCGCGATCCACACGCCGTGGCTCGATTGGGAAGAGGCGCTGTGGGACTATCGCGTGCAGGGGCAGATGGCGATGGAGCGCGGCGGCTACCTCACGTCGTCGGACTTCGGCGCGGGCATCGACTACAAGCAGGGTCCGGACAAGGTCAACGGCCAGTTCACGATCGTGAACGGTGAAGGCTACAGCGGCGGCAGCGGCGACTTCCGCAAGGATGCCGAAGTGCGCCTGTCGGCCCGCGTGATGGATACGGACGACTCGAGTCGCGTCGGCGGCCTGCGCCTCACCGGCTACGGCCAGTTCGGCAAGGCCACGGGCGGCGCCGATCGCAATCGCTACATCGGCATGGTGTCCTACCGCACGAAGCAGATCACGCTCGCCGGCGAGTTCGCATCGACCAAGGACGCCATCACGGGCCGCGTGATCAGCGCGTTCGGCGTGTACAAGCTGACCAACTCGAAGATCGCCGCGCTGGCGCGCGTCGACATCACCGACCCGGACGTCAACGTCGCCAACAACAAGCAGACGCGCATCATCGGCGGCGTGTCGTATCAGGTGTCGCCCAACCTGCGGCTCGTGGCCGATCTCGACCGCGTGTCGTTCGAAGCCGGCACGACCGCGCACAACCTGGGCCTGTTCCAGGCTCAAATCAACTTCTGAGGAAGGCACACATGAAACGGATCACGACTGCCGCACTGGCGCTCGTCGCCGCCGCGGCACTCCCCGCCGCCGGGCAGACGAAGATCAACGGCGCCGGGGCGACGTTCCCGAACGTCATCTATTCGGATTGGATTCTGACGTACAACGCCGGTCACAGCGACGTGCAGTTCAACTACCAGTCGATCGGCTCGGGCGGCGGCATCCGGCAGTTCTCCGACGGCACCGTGGACTTCGGCGCCTCGGACGCCCCGATGACCGACTCGGCGATCGCCGCGGTCAACGGCAACGTGCTGCACATCCCCACGGTGCTGGGCGCCGTCGTGATCACATACAACCTGCCGGGCGTCACCACCAAGCTGAAGTTCACGCCCGCGATCATCGCCGACATCTTCCTTGGCAAACTCACCAAGTGGAACGATGCGCGCATCGCCGCCCTCAACGGCGGCGTGACCCTGCCGGCCACAGACATCCTCGTGGTGCATCGCTCCGACGGCTCGGGCACGTCATACATCTTCACGGACTATCTCTCGAAGGTGAGCTCGGACTGGCAGCAGACCGTTGGCAAGGGCACGTCGGTGAACTGGCCCGTGGGCCTGGGCGGCAAGGGCAATGAGGGTGTCGCGGCCACCGTGGGGCAGACCCCCGGCTCGATCGGCTACGTCGAGCTGGCCTACGCCGACAAGAACAAGCTGGCGTACGGCGCCCTGCAGAACCACAGCGGCAAGTTCATCAACCCGACGCTCGATGCAGTCACATCGGCGTTGGCTTCGGCCATGAAGACGATGGACGCCAGCACCGACTTCCGCGTCTCGATCACGGACGCGCCGGGCCCGGACGCCTATCCCATCGCCAGCATGACGTACCTGCTGCTGCACAAACAGTACGAAGATCCTGTCAAAGCGAAGGCGCTGGTGAACTTCGTGTGGTGGGGCGAGACCGTGGGCCAGGGCAAGGCCACCTCGCTGGGCTATGCGCCGTTGCCTGAGGCGCTGCGGCCCTGGATTCAGGCCAAGCTCAGGAGCATCACGGCCGGCGGCCAGGCGGTCTGGGCCGGTTCGGCGACGCGGTAGGATTCCCTCCCCTACCATCGCCTAGCACGCCCCCGGTGGCCATACGCCCCGGGGGCCTCTGCTTTTCCGGCCCCGGCGGTGACACAACCGTTACACGTTCGTGATGGAGGATCCCAGCGCGGCGGATAGAATCATCCCCATGACGACGACCGCCACGCAGCCTGCAGCACCTCGGCCGGCCGCCGCATCAACGCCCCCACCGTCGCACCTCCCCGCCACCGGGGCCAATCGCGCCGATCGCATCTATCGCGGCGTGGTCACGGGACTCGCCCTGCTGCTCCCGCTGCTGCTGCTCACACAGGTCGGCGAGCTGGCGGTCAACGCCTGGCCCGCCATGCGCCGCTTCGGGTTCGGCTTCCTGTGGCACAGCACCTGGGATCCGGTCGCCGAGGTGTACGGCGCCGGGCCGCTGATCTTCGGCACGATCGTGTCGTCGCTCTTGGCCCTGGTCATCGCGGTGCCGCTGGCGCTGGGCGTGGCGGTGTTCCTCACGGAGTTCGCGCCGCGCTACGTGCGCCAGCCGGTGGCGTTCCTGGTCGAGCTGCTCGCCGCCGTGCCGAGCGTGGTCTATGGGCTGTGGGGCATCTTTGTCCTGATTCCGTTCCTGCGCGCTGTGGTGGTCCCGCCGCTGCGGTCCGTGCTGGGGTGGACGCCGTTTTTCACCGGCCCCTACTACGGCAGCTCGATGCTGGCGGGCGGTATCATCCTCGCCGTCATGATCGTGCCGTACATCGCGGCCGTGTCGCGCGAGGTGCTGCTCGCGGTGCCCGAGAGCCAACGCGAGGCCGCGCTCGGCCTGGGCGCCACACGCTGGGAGGCCGTCTGGACGGCGGTGTTGCCGTACGGCCGCTCCGGCATCATCGGCGCCACGATGCTCGGCCTGGGCCGCGCGCTGGGCGAGACGATGGCGGTAACGATGTTGATCGGCAACCGCCACGATATCAGCGCGTCGCTGCTGCAGCCCGCGTACACGATCGCCGCGGCCATCGCCAACGAGTTCAGCGAAGCGACGACGTCGACGTATCTGTCGGCGTTGTTCGAGGCCGGCTTGCTGCTGTTCGTGATTACCGTGACGGTCAACGCGATGGCGCGGATTCTGGTGTGGCGTGTGGCGCGTGGCCGCGCCGTGGGGAGCCGCGCCCTGTGAGCGGCCGCCGCCTCCGTCGCCGCGTCACCAGCGGCTTGATGACGGGCCTCGTCGTCACGCTCGCCGGTCTCGCTGTGCTGCCGCTGCTCTTGATCTTCGGCTACCTCGTGGCCAAAGGCGCCACGTCGATCAACCTGGACTTCTTCCTCAAGACCCCCGTGCCCGCCGGCCAGAGCGGCGGCGGCGTGGCCCACGCCATCGTCGGCTCGGCGATCGTGGTGGGGCTGGCGTCGCTGATCGGCGTCCCGATCGGGATCGGGGCGGGCATTTTTCTCGCCGAGTACGGTGCCGGCCGCCTGGGGTGGTTGGTGCGGTTCGTGGCGGACGTGATGAACGGCACGCCCTCGATCATCATCGGCATCTTCGCCTGGGCCTTCATGGTGAAGCCGATGGGATTCTTCTCGGCGCTGGCCGGCGCCGTGGCGCTGGCCGTGATCCTCGTGCCGCTGATCGCCCGCACCACCGAAGAGATGATCAAGATGGTGCCGCACTCGTTACGTGAGGCCGCGCTGGCCCTCGGCTATCCCCGCTGGCGCACGTCGCTCGGCGTCATCGTGCGGACGGCGCTCACCGGCATCGTGACCGGCGCCCTGGTGGGCGTGGCGCGCGTGGCCGGCGAGACGGCGCCGCTGCTGTTCACGGCACTCGGCAATCTGAACTTCTCCGTGAGTCTGACGCAGCCGATTCAGGCGCTGCCGCTGCAGATCTACGTCTACGCGCAGGGCCCGTTCGAAGAATGGCACCGTCTTGCCTGGGCGTCGGCGCTCGTACTGATGGCCCTGGTGCTGGTGCTCTCCCTGCTCGCCCGCTGGGCGACGCGCGCGCGCTATGGCACTCGATAACCGCACGCTGCACCTCGCCACCGAGCGCCTCACCGCGCTGTTCGGCCGCAACACGGCCATCAACGACGTGTCGCTGGTGTTTCCGGCGCACACCGTCACGGCGATCATCGGCCCCTCGGGCTGCGGCAAGAGCACGTTCCTGCGCTGCCTCAACCGCATGCACGAGCTGTCCGAGGGCGGCTGGGTGACGGGAAAAGTCCTACTCGACGGCGTTGACATTTACAACGGCACGGTCGATCCCGTGGCCGTGCGGCGCCGCGTCGGCATGGTGTTCCAGCGGCCGACGCCGTTTCCCACGATGTCGATCTACGACAACGTGGCCGCGGGCCTGCGCGTCAACGGCAAGCTGGCGAAGAAGGACGTCGACGAAACGATCGAGCGCGCGCTGCGCCAGGCTGCCCTGTGGGATGAAGTGAAGGACCGGCTGCATTCGAGCGCGCTGGCATTGTCCGGCGGCCAGCAGCAGCGGCTGTGCCTCGCGCGCGCGGTGGCGCCGCGGCCGGAAGTGCTCTTGTTGGATGAGCCCACGGCGTCGCTCGATCCCGCGGGCACGCAGCGCATCGAGGAGCTGGTGGTGGAGCTGAAAACGCGCTACACCATCGTGATCGTGACGCACAACCTGCAGCAGGCGGCGCGCGTGTCGGATTATACGGCCTTCTTCTACGTCGGCCGGCTCATCGAAGTCGGCGAAACCGGGCCGCTGTTCACCAAGCCGAAACTCGAGCAGACGGAAGCGTACATCACGGGGAGGTTCGGATGAGCGCCGTCGCGCTCGACGTCCGCGCGTTCAACTTCTGGTACGGCGCGACGCAGGCGCTGCACGACGTCACGCTCACCATCCCGCGGCGCGCCGTGACGGCGTTGATCGGGCCGTCGGGCTGCGGCAAGACG
>DATLWA010000343.1:0-4158 GCA_035576905.1 Gemmatimonadales bacterium | reverse complement strand
TTCTTTTTCGACCGCCTGCTTCGCCGCCTTCTTGGGCTTGGGCGCTTCATCGTCGTCGCCCGAGTCGCCGTTCTCGTCGCCGTCGTCTTCCTTCACGACGCGCGCCACGTCCACCACCAGGTCGCCCGCGATCAGGTTCATCACCTTCACGCCCTGCGTGTTGCGGCCGGAGATGCGGATGCCCTCGACGGGCACGCGGATGATGATGCCCTTCTTGGTGATCATCATCAGCTCATCGTCGGGCAAGACCTCTTTGAGGGCGACGACGTCGCCCGTCTTGTCGTTGCGCTTCAGGGTGATGATGCCGCGGCCGCCGCGCCGCTGCACGCGGTACTCGTCCAGCTCCGAGCGCTTGCCCATGCCCTTCGACGTCACGGCGAGCAGGGTCGACTGGCGCCGCACCACGACCATGTCGATCACGTGGTCTTTCTTGTCGAGGGCGATGCCCCAGACGCCGGTGGCGCTGCGGCCCATGCCGCGCACGTCCGACTCGTGGAAGCGGATGCTCATGCCGTGGCGCGTGGCCAGCACGATGTCGTTCGAGCCGTCGGTCACCTGCACGTCGATCAGCTCGTCGCCCTTGTCGATGTTGATGGCGCGGATGCCCGACGAGCGCGGGTTCCCGAACTCCGACAGCTGCGTCTTCTTCACCACGCCCTGCTTGGTGGCGAAGAACAGGAATTGATCGTCGGAGAACTCGCGCACCGGCACCAGCGACGCGATGTGCTCATCGGGGCGCATGGCGATGCAGTTCACCACCGGCTTGCCGCGCGCGGCGCGCGCCGCCTGTGGGACCTCGTGCACCTTGAGCCAGTAGCACTGCCCCTGCTGGGTGAAGAACATCACGTAGTCGTGCGTCGACGCGATGAACAGATGCTCGACCCAGTCGTCTTCCTTGGTGTGCGCGGCGGTGACGCCGCGGCCGCCGCGGCGCTGGCGCCGGTACGCCGACACCGGCAGGCGCTTGATGTAGCCCGCGTGGGACATGGTGATGACCATGTCCTCCTCGGCGATCAGGTCCTCGATCGAGAATTCGCCCTGATCGGCCACGATCTCGGTGCGGCGCTGGTCGCCGAAGCCGTGCCCCACCTCGCCCAGCTCCTCTTTCAGGATCTTCATGCGCCGCGGCTTGGAGGCGAGAATCTCCTTGCACTCCTTGATGAACTTGCGGACTTCCTTCAGCTCTTCCTCGAGCTTGGTGATCTCGAGGGCGGTGAGCCGGGCGAGCCGCATGTTGAGGATTTCCGCGGTCTGCTTCTCCGACAGCTTGAAGCGCTTGCGCAGAGCCGCGTCGGCCGCGGGTGTGTCCTTCGATTTGCGGATGATCTTGATCACTTCGTCGATGTTGTCGACGGCGATCTTCAGGCCCTCGAGGATGTGCTCGCGGTCCTCGGCCCGCTTCAGCTCGAACTGCGTCCGCCGCGTGATCACCTCGTGGCGGTGGTCGATGAAGTGCTGCAGGATCTCCCGCAGATCCATTTCCTTCGGCACGCCGTCCGCCAGCGCGAGCATGATCGCGCCGAAGGTCGTCTGCATCTGCGTGTGCTTGTACAGCTGATTGAGCACCACCGCGGGCACGGCGTCGCGCTTCAGCTCGATCACGATGCGCATGCCGTCGCGATCGGACTCGTCGCGCAGGTCCGAGATGCCTTCGAGCTTCTTGTCGTTGGCGAGCCCGGCGATCTGCTGGATCAGGACCGTCTTGTTGACCTGGTAGGGAATCTCGGTCACCACCACTTGGTGCCGGCCGGTCGATTCCTTCTCCTCGATCACGGCCCGCGCGCGCACGGTGATGCGGCCGCGGCCCTTCTCGTAACACTCCTTGATGCCTTCCTTGCCGTAGATGATGCCGCCGGTCGGGAAGTCGGGCCCCTTGATGAACTTTCTGAGGTCTTTGACCGTGGCGGCCGGCGTGTCGACCAGGTGGACGATCGCCTGCACGACCTCGGAGAGGTTGTGCGGCGGGATGTTGGTCGCCATCCCCACCGCGATGCCCGCGGCGCCGTTCACGATCAGGTTCGGCAGCTTGGCCGGGAGGACCGTGGGCTCCTGCAGGCGGTCGTCGAAGTTGGAGACGAACCCGACGGTGTTCTTGTCGATGTCCTCCAACATCGTCATCGCGACTTTGGTCAGGCGGGCTTCGGTGTAGCGGTACGCCGCCGCCGGATCGCCGTCGACCGAGCCGAAGTTGCCCTGCCCGTCCACCAGCGGATAGCGCAGCGAGAAATCCTGCACCATGCGCACCAGCGCGTCGTACACCGACATGTCGCCGTGCGGGTGGTATTTGCCAAGCACGTCGCCGACGACGGTCGCGCTCTTCTTGTAGGGACGGCCCGGCACGAGACCGAGCTCGTGCATCGCGTACAGGATGCGGCGGTGCACCGGCTTCAAGCCGTCGCGCACATCGGGCAGCGCGCGCTGCACGATGACGCTCATCGAATAATCGAGGAACGACTCGCGCATCTCGTCTTCGATCAAGCGCGGCAGGATGCGTTCGCGGACGTTCGGACCGGTCATGATTCCACGGGGCTAAGAGGCTCGGAGCGAAGGGGCTAACTTATTGAAAATATAGATACTTAGGGCCCGAAATTCAATGGCGGCCGACGCCCTAACTGGGGGCTGGGGCGTCACTTAGCAACGCGTGTTGACCGGGTGTTGACGTGCCCCCCGCAAACTGGGGTAGCACCAAACAACGGGGGCTCGGCTCGGCGCAAGATGGTGAGCGAGAGCGAAGCGAGTGGCGTCCGAGTCCGAGCCCCCGTGGGGTGTCCGGCGAATTACGAGACCGCGATGACGATCTTCCCCTGCTGGTCGCCGCGCTGCAGCCGCTCGAACGCAGCCCGCGCCTCAGCCAGCGGAAACACGCGGTCCACGATCGGACGCAACTGCCCCGCAGCCAGCTGACCCACGACCTCGCGGTACTCCGCGGCGTTGCCCATGGTCGAGCCCATGATGGTGTACTGATTCCAGAACAGCCGCCGCACGTCGGTCTCGACCAGCGGCCCCGTCGTGGCGCCGCACGTGACGAGCCGGCCGCCCTTGCAGAGACAGCGCAGCGATGTTCGCCACGTCGCGTCGCCCACGTTCTCCACCACGACGTCCACGCCGCGCTTCTGCGTCAAGCCGCGCACCTCGGCGCCGACGTCCTGTGTGCGATGGTTGAGCGTGACGTCCGCGCCCAGCTGCCGCGCCGTCTCGAGCTTGGCGTCCGACGAGCTGGTGACGATCGCCCGCGCGCCCACGAGCTTGGCGACCCGCAGCGCCGCCAGCGACACGCCGCCGCCGATCCCCCAGATCAACACGGTCTCGCCCGCCCGCAGTCGGGCCCGTGTCATCACCATGCGCCACGCCGTGAGGGTGACCAATGTGAACGCGGCCGCCTCGGCCCACGACACCGGCGGCGTCACGTCCGGAATGCGCGCGAGATTCTGCTGCGGCACCACGATGAACTGCGCCAGCGTGCCCGGATGGTGCTCTCCCAGGATCCCATACCGCACGCATAATGAGTGCTCACCCGCCTTGCAGAATTCACACTCGTAACACGACACGCCGGGATTGATCATCACGCGATCGCCCGGACGCACAGCGTCGACTCCATGCCCGACCGATTCCACGAGCCCCGCCCCATCGGCGCCAAGGATGTGCGGAAAACGGTAGCTGACACCGGGCAGGCCCCCGATGACGTGCAGGTCGAGGTGGTTGAGGGCGGCCGCCTGGATTGCGACGCGCACCTGCCCCGGGCCCGGAGCGGGTGGATCGGATACGTCGGCTACCGTGACGTGTTGGAGGCCGCCTGTCGAAGTAAGAACGCAGGCTTTCACAGCTGACGAGCTACGGCAGGAACGCCGGCGTCCGCATCTGCTCGGTGCCCGTGGTCGGCAGGGGAATGGCGGCGCCGATCCCGGGCTTCACGAGGTAGACCTTGTACAGCGGGTTCTTGCGATTCTCCGGCTGGGCGTTCACCTCGAGCGCCAGCAGGTCGCCGGCGGACGAGACGGCGAAATCCGTGATCGCGAGGTCGGTGCCCGTGAGCGGCGCGACGCTGCCGGTCGCCAGGTCGGCGCGTACCACCTGCTCCACGATGTGGTTGGTCGCCGGATCCTTGCGCTCCACCAGATACGCCAGCCCGCCGTCCTTCATGAACCGCGGCTGTGTCTC
>DATLWA010000342.1:0-2640 GCA_035576905.1 Gemmatimonadales bacterium | reverse complement strand
GAAGAGATCGTAGCCGTAGAACAGCTCGTCGGCGCCCTCGCCCGACAGCGTCACCGTGATGCCGCGCTCGCGCGCGAGGCGCGACAGCAGATACAGCGGCGCGGGCGAGGGCGCCGACGAGTTGTTCTACGGCTACGACCTCTTCAAGGAAGCGGCGGTCCGGCTCTTCTGCCTGCGCCAGCCCGAGTCGCGCTCGCGGCCGCGGCTGTTCGACCGCCTGTACGGCTATCTCGCCCCGGGCGAGCGCGCCGGCGATTTCTGGCGCCGCTCGTTTCTCGCCGGCGACTCCGCCCAGGATCCGCTGTTCTCGCACCTGCCGCGCATCCGCCTGACCGAGTGGGTCAAGGATTTCTACTCGGCCGACTTCCGGGCGTGCCTCACGGGCTGGAACGCGCTGGCGGAGCTGCGCGACACGCTGCCGCCGGGGTTCGGGCACTGGTCGCCGCTGGCGCGCGCCGCCTATCTCGAGATGGTCACCTTGCTGTCGCCGTACCTGCTCGCGGCGCAGGGCGATCGCATGGCGATGGCGCACGGTGTCGAGCTGCGCGTGCCGTTCCTCGATCACCGCCTGTTCGAGTTCGCGGCCGCCTTGCCGGACCGCAGCAAGCTGCGCGGCCTGGAAGAGAAGGCGATCCTGCGGCGCTGGGCGCAGCACATCCTGCCGCGCGACCTCGCGCGCCGCCCCAAGCAGCCGTACCGCGCGCCCGACGTGCCGGCGTTCTTCGGCGACGGGTCGCCGGAGTACGTCGCCGAGCTGCTCGACCCCGCCAGCCTGCGGCGCAGCGGGATCTTCGATGCCACCGCCGTCGCCGGTCTGGTGCGCCGCTGCAAGAGCGGCGTGGCGACCGGCGTGCGCGAAGGGCAGGCCCTGGTCGCGATTCTTTCAACTGAGCTGTGGCAGCGGGAGTTCCTGCAGGCGCCGGTGGGCCGGCGCGTCGCGGGGGCGTTTCGCGTGCCCCAGGAGGCACACGTCCAATGAGCGGCACCCGTCCGTCCGAGGCGGAGATCGTCACCCGCGCCCGCACCTGGGTGCGGGAGAACTTCCTCTACATGCGTCCCGACTGGAAGCTCGGCGACGACGACCCGCTGCTCGGGAACGGCGTGATCGATTCGATCGGCGTGATCGAGCTGGTGGGCTTCCTGCAGAGCACGTTCGACTTCACCATCGCCGACGACGAAATCGTCGAGGACAATCTCGGATCGCTGGGGGCCATCGGCCGGTTCGTCTCCGAGAAATGCCGCCGCAACGGCGGGGGAGCGGGAGTACGGCCGGGTCAAGTGGCGTGATCGCGCGGGGCGAGCCGCTCGCCGCCGTCGGACACGTGCGGCCGTTCCGGCCGGACGACCTGCCCGACGTGGTCGGCTTGCGCCGGCGCCTGTTCCGCTTCACCGAGCGCCCGTCTCCCGCCGAGCTGGCGGACTACTGCGAGCGCGTGTTCTGCGCGAACCCCTGGCTCGACGACGAATTGCCGTCGCTGGTCTACGAGGACCAGCATGGCCAAGTGGTGGGTTTCCTCGGCGTCCTGCCCCGCCGCATGACCTTCCAGGACGAGTCCATCCGCGTGGCGATCGCGACGCAGTTGATGGTGTCGCCCGAAGCCCGGGGCCTCGCCGGCTGGCGGCTCGTGCGCGAGTTCATGGCGGGACCGCAAGATCTCAGCATGTCGGACCTCGCCAACGACGCCACGCGCCTCCTGTGGGAGAATCTCGGCGGCAGCGTGGCCGTGGCGCACAGCGTGACGTGGGAAAAGGCGCTGCGGCCCTACCGGCTCGCCGTATCGCGGCTGGAAGGCGGCACGCTCGTTCGCGGCGCCGCACTCGCCGCGCAGCCGCTCGCCGCCCTGGGGGACGCACTCGCGGCGGCATGGCCCGGCGTCGACCGCCCCTCCGGCGGCGACACCGCGCCGCTCGCGCCGGCGACGCTCGCGGCGGCCGCCGACGAGCTGCTCCGCCCCTTCGCACTGCGCCCCGACTACCACGACGACTCGTTGGCCTGGCTGCTCGGCCAGGCGGCCGAAAAGCATCAGTTCGGCGAATTGGTGGGCGGCCTGGTGCGGCAGCCCGACGGCGCCGTGGCCGGCTGGTTCCTGCACTACGTCGAACCCGGCCGCACGAGCCAGGTCCTGCAAGTCGCGGGGCGGCCTTCCGGACGCGCGCTGGTCCTGGCGCATCTGCTGGAGGATGCGCGGCGCCGCGGCGCCATCGCGGTCGCGGGGCGGCTGGAGCCTGCCTGGCTGCTCGAGCTCGCGGCTCAGGGGTGCACGCTGCGCGACGACGGGCCGTGGGTCCTCTACGCTTCGCGCCGGCCGGAGATCACGGACGCGATCGAGCGCGGCGACGCCTTCCTGTCGCGCCTCGATGGGGAGTGGTGGCTCAGCTTCTGATTACTGCTTGGTGTACGTCACGCTCACGTGGTTGAAGCCCGAGCTGTCCATGTAGCCGACGATGGTCGTGCTGCTGGAGAGTTGTCCGGTGTAGTGCACGGCCTTGAATTGCGCTGCGGTATAAGTGAGCAGTACTGCGGCGCTCGAATCCTTGCCGAACACGCCGAACGAAATCGTGCCGCCGGTGATCGCCGACCCCGACACAGTGCCGTTTCCCGTCACAGCGCCGACACCCGTCGTGGCGCTGACCGCGTCG
>DATLWA010000341.1:0-11672 GCA_035576905.1 Gemmatimonadales bacterium | reverse complement strand
CGAGTGCTGCGGGCCAAGCGAGAGCAGCAACGCGTCTTCGGTCGCCGCCGCCTGGAGCTCGAAATTGAACTGACGGCAGAAGCGTTTCCGCAGCGCGAGTCCCCAGGCCTTATTGATGCGGCTGCCGAATGGCGCGTGCAGCACCAGCTGCATGCCGCCCGCTTCATCGAAGAAGCGCTCCAGCACGATCGTCTGCTGGCTCGGAATCACGCCGAGCACCTTCTTGGTCGCTTCGAGATACTCGACCAGCTGGCGCGCCGCGGGCTCGGCGAGCCCCGCCGCCGTTTCGAGCCAGCGGATGGCGGCGCCGACGTCGCCCAGGCGCGCTTCGATATCGCACCGCAGCCGCGACACCTCGGTCGACAGCTCGTCGGTACGGGCCGGCGCCTCGCCCAGCCAGAACGGAATGGTGGGCGGCTGGCCCTGCGCATCGGCGACGCGCACCTGGCCCGATTCAACCTTGAGGATCAAGTACGAGGAATTGCCGAGCTGGAAGATGTCGCCCGCCGAGCTTTCGATCGCGAAGTCCTCGTTGAGCGTGCCGACGAATGTCTCCGTCGGCTCGAGCACCACGCGATAGTCCCCGATGTCGGGGATCGCCCCGCCCGACGTCAGTGCCGCGAGCCGCGCGCCGCGCCGCCCGCGCAGCCGCCGGTTCACACCGTCGTAATGGATGTGCGCGCCGCGGCGCCCGCGCCGCGTGGTGAAGCCGTCGCCCAACATCCGCACCACGCCGTCGAACTCCACCCGCGTGAGATCGCGATACGGGTACGCCCGCCGCACCAGGTCGAACAGCGCGTCCTCGTCCCAATCCTCGGCCGCGGCCGCCGCCACGATCTGCTGCGCCAGAATGTCGAGCGGCTTCTGCGGGATGATCAGGCGGTCGAGCAGCCGCTCACGCGCCGCCCGCAGCAGCGCCGTGCACTCGAGCAGGTCGTCGCGCGAGAGCGGGAACAGCCGGCCCTTCGGCACGGCCTGGAGATGGTGGCCCGAGCGGCCCACGCGCTGCAGCAGCGCGGCGATCGAGCGCGGCGACGCGATCTGGCACACCAGGTCGATCGTGCCGATGTCGATCCCCAGCTCGAGCGACGCCGTGGCGACGAGGCATTTGAGCTGCCCCGTCTTGAGCCGGTGTTCGGCGTCGAGCCGCTTCTCTTTCGAGAGGCTGCCGTGATGCGACGTCACGTGCTCGGCGCCCAGCCGCTCCGACAAGTGCATCGTGAGCCGCTCGGCGAGCCGGCGCGTGTTCACGAAGATCAGCGTGGTGCGGTGCTCGGTGACGAGCTGCGCCAGCCGCTCGTACATCTCCTCCCACACTTCGCCCGCCATTACCGCGTCGAGCGGCGAAGACGGAATCTCGATCGCGAGATCCAGGTCGCGCGCGTGGCCGGAGTCGAGGATTTCGCACGGCGCGCTCGTGAGGAACTGCGCGATCTGCTCGATCGGCTTCTGCGTCGCCGAGAGACCGATGCGCTGCAGCGGCCGCCCCACGAGATGCTCGAGGCGCGCCAGCGACAATGACAAGTGGCTGCCGCGCTTGTCGCGCGCCACCGCATGAATTTCGTCCACGATCACCGTCCGCACGCTCGCCAGCATCTTGCGCGCGCGCTCGGACGTGAGCAGCAGGTACAGCGATTCGGGCGTGGTGACGAGGATATGCGGCGGCCGCTTCACCATCGCCTGGCGCTCGGCCTGCGGCGTGTCGCCGGTGCGCACCAGCGTGCGGATCTCGACGTCGGGCAGGGCCAGTGACCCGAGCGTCTGGCGGATCTCGGCGAGCGGCTCGGAGAGGTTCTTCTGGACGTCGTTGGAGAGCGCTTTGAGCGGCGAGACGTAGACCACCTGGGTCTCGTCGGTCAGCGTGCCATCGAGTCCCTGACGCAGCAGCGAGTCGATGGCGGCAAGGAATGCGGCGAACGTCTTGCCGGCGCCGGTGGGCGCGGCGATCAGCACGTCGCGCCCTTCCTGGATCAGAGGCCAGGCTCGGCGCTGGGGCTCGGTGGGTCCCGGGAAGCGAGCGCCGAACCACTGCGCCACGGCAGGATGAAAACCGGAGAACGACATCATACCGAATATACCCCGAAACGAAAATCGCGACAGCTAGCCGAGCACGGCCTCCAGCGCCACGCCCCGCGCCGCCGCGATACGGGCGATGGTCTCACCGATCTTGTTGTTGGGCGTCGACGCTCCGGCGGTAATGCCGATCGTGAGCGGCCCGGCGGGAAGCCAATCGCGCCGCAGCTCTTCGGTCTGGGAGCCCACGGGCCGGAAGCGAATCGTCCCCCCGTCCACGTCCACGCAGGTCGCGTCCTCGATGTGATACGTCGGCGCCCTGGCGGCGCAGATCGCGGCGAGGTGCGTGGTATTGCTCGAGTTGTATCCGCCGATCACGACCATCAGGTCGAGCGGATCGGCGATGAGCTTGAGCACGGCGTCCTGGCGGTCCTGCGTGGCCGAGCAGATCGTGTCGAACGTACGGAAATGCTGGTCCAGCGCCGCGGCGCCGTGGCGCTTGGCGAAGCTGTCGCGAATCGCGGCCGCGATGGCGAGCGACTCCCCCGACAGCATGGTCGTCTGATTGGCGACGCCGACGCGGTCCAGGTCGCGGTCGGGGTCGAATCCCGGCGACATCTTGCCGCTGAAGTGGGCGACAAAGTCGCCCTTGTCGCCTGCCCCCTCGATGTACGCGCAGACCAGGCGCGCCTCGGCCATGTCGCGGACCACGAGATAGTGGCCGCCGGGATACTTCGTCACCTGGCTCGATGTGGCCTTGGTCTCTTCATGGTGGTACTTGCCGTGCACCAGGGCGGTGAAGCCGTCGCGCGCGTAGGAGTCCACCCGCTTCCACACGTTGAGCACCGAGCCGCAGGTGGTGTCCACCAGCACGCAGCCGAGCTGGCGCAGCCGCTCGAAATCGCGCACGGTGACGCCGAACGCCGGCAGGATCACGACGTCCTGGGCGGTCACCTCCGAGAAATCGAACTCGGCGTCGTCGGGCCGGTGCAGGAATCGCACGCCCATCGACTGCAGCTTGGCGTTGACGTGCGGGTTGTGGATGATCTCGCCCACCAGGAAGGTGCGGCGCTCGGGGAACTTGGTGCGCGTCTCGTAGGCGTATTCGACGGCGCGATCGACCCCGTAGCAGAACCCGAACTCGCCAGCCAAGCGGAACACCAGATCGCCCACGGCGAGGCGGAAACCACCCTCGCGGATGGCGTCGACGACGCGGCTGTGATAGTCGGACACGAGGGCGCCTTCGATGGCGCCCTTCAGCCCGAACCCTTTGCGGAAGTAGGTCTGCTCCACAGCGTCAATCTAACCGGCGGCCGGCGCCGGTGTGCACGGCGTCGAGCACGCGCTGGATCGCGAGACCGTCGGCAAAGCCGGCCGGGATACCTGCAGGGGCGGCGCCGCCCACCACCCCGGCGAAGTCCCGCAGCAGCCGCACGAACGAGCGGGCCCACATGTTGTTGGGGGTGGTCTGCTCCCACAGCTCGTCGGTCGCCGAGACGTCTTCCAGCGGTCCGCCGGCGCGGCCCAGCTCCAGCTTCGTCTCGCCCGTCAGCACCATCGTCCCCTCGCTCCCGGTGATCTGCCCGAAGTGCCCGGGGCCGTGTTGGGCGACGCTCGAGAGTGTGAGCGTGGCGACCGCGCCGCTGCCCAGCCGCATGATGAAACTCGCGAAATCGTCGGCCGTCACCGGCCGCATCTTGCGCGACTCGTCGGCGCGCTGGGCAATGAACGTCGCCGCGCCGCCGCCCACCTCCACCACTTCGCTGTCGGTCCAGTAACGGCACAAATCGATCAAGTGGGAGCCCACCGCGCCGAGGATGCCGCCGCCGCGGGTCGCGTCGTACCACCAGCTCCACGGCGCGCCCAAGGCCTGGGGGCGGCCGTCGCCGCGCAGGTACGGCTTCAACGTCAGCTCGATGTGGCGCACGGCGCCGATGGTCCCGGCGCGGATCAGCTCGCGGGCTTTGCGGCGGTTCGGCTCGTAGCGCAGCTCGTGATCCACCCACGCGACCTGCCGTGAGCGCTGCTGCGCCGCGGCGACCATCGCCTGCGCTTCCGCGGCGTTCAACGCCAGGGGCTTCTCGCACAGCACGTGGCGCCCCGCTTCGAGTGCGGCGATCGCGAACCGCGCATGCGTGTCCGGCGTGGACGAGATGATCACCGCGTCCACTTCCCCCGAGCGGGCCAGCTGCTCGCCGTCCTCGAACACGTGCGGGATGGAGAACTCGCGCGCGACCGCGTCGGCGTTGGTGCGGCGCCCGCTCGCGACGGCGGTCGCGGCGACGCCGGACACGTGCCGCAGCGCGGGCAGCTGCACGCGCCGGGCGAAGCCCGTGCCGATGAATCCGAGACGCAGCGTCATGCGGGCGCGCAGCTCGTGCTGTCGGCGACGGCGACGTCCGCGAAGTGCGCGGCGAGGTTGACGTGTACCATGCCGCCGAGGTCGGTGCCCGCGGCGACGACGTCGCCCGCGAGCCGCGAGCGCGCGGCGGTGAGCCGGACGACCCCCGAGTCGAGGGTCAGGCCATGCGCGATGTCGCCGGTCATGTAACGCAGCGACGCGGTGGCGGCGCGCCCCGGGCTGGTGTCGCTCGCCGTGCGCAGCGGATACTCACCGGCGGCGAGCGAATCGCCGCGCAACCACAGCAGCAGGCCGTTGCCGTCCTCGCTCGCCGCTTCGAGCAGCACGCCGTGGCCGCCGCGGCACTGCTGGGCGCGCGCCGCGACGTCGAATCGCTGCTCCGGATTGTGGGGACGCTGCAGCCGCGCCGCGAGCCGGCCGCCGCCCGTACCGGCGCACGCCGCGCAGCCGAGCAGCAGCAGGGCGCGCATCAGGGCAGCGCGATGCGCAGCGCCGCCCGCGCCGCGTCGGCGGTCATCGTGTAGGGCGCGAGCGCGCGCAACAGGTCGGGCGGCAGCGGTCGCGGCACGAGCGTCTGGCGGTCCACGCATACCAGCACTTGCGACGCCGCGGCGCCCACCGTGGATTGACCGCCCCAGGTCACGTCGAAGTTGATGGTCATCGAGGTCTTGCCGACCCGCGCGATATAGGACGCAACGCGCAGATGATCGTCCAGCCGCGCCGGCCGGAAGAATTCGCTCTGCATCGTCTTGCGCGGGAGAAAGATGCCGAACCTGTCGAACACGGCGCCGTACGCCAGGCCGGCGGCGCGGAACAGCTCAGTCTCGGCGATCTCGAAGAATCGGATGTAGGAGCCGTAGAAGATGATGCCCGCGTAGTCCACGTCGGACCAGCGGACATATTCCTCCACGACGAAAGGGGCGGGCACCGGCATGCCCGGGGAAGCTAGGAGCCTCCCCGGTCACCCGGTAGAGCCCGGCTCAGCGCACGCGCTGCTGCTGCCGATCCACGCCGTAGGACTTCAGCCGCCGCCACAACGTCGTGCGACTGATGCCCAACCGGCGCGCCGCTTCAGCCAGCTTGCCGTGCGTCGACTGCAGCGTGTCGAGAATGGCGCGCCGCTCCTGATCCGCGAGCGTCACACTACCATCGCGCGGCATGATGAACACCGCGTCGCCGACATCGTTGCCCTCGACCTTGAGCGGCACCACCCGCGCGCCGATCTCGGTCGCATGCTGACGCACCTGCTCGGCGCGGACGTCACCGTTGCCCACTGTCGCGAAGACCTTCCGGGCCGCGGTGTTGGCATACAACAGCCGGCCGTCGCGGTCGAACACCGCGACGCCCTCGCCGAGCGACTCCAGGATTGCCCGCCCAATCGGGCTTGGGAAACCGGACGCGGTAGGGCTCATAGATCCTTTCGAAAGCAGTATGCCTGTTATATGCCACCTCCGCGCGAATGTTGCAGCCGGGGACTGCGGTCTCCTTGCGGCAAGACCGTCCGATGGGGTCCCGCGTCACCGCCGCCGTCGCCGCCCGCCCCCCCGCACCAGCCGGCCTCGCTCGCTCCGGGTCAAACCCGCCAAGGCCTGCCGGAGTTCCTCCAGGTTTTCGGCCCGCACGGCGTCGCGCTTGCCCCGCACCACGCTGAAGCGCCACGGCCGGTCCCCGGCCGGCAGGTCGCGCGGCTGCAGCCGCCGCGCCTGGCCGTCGCGCAGTCGCAGGCGCGCAACACCCACGCCGTTCTCGACCTCGTAGTCGATGGGGACGCGATCGCCGTACAGGTGCAGCGACGCGGGCAGCGCGTCGAGCCGCGCCCGCTCGTGCTCCGGTATGACCGCGTCGGGCTCGAGTGCGAGCGGCGCGTCGATGAACTCCTGCCACGAGCCCACGCCGCCGAGCTGCGCGGCCAAGCGCGCCGTCAGCGCCGGCGTCGCGGCCGCGGTCAGCGCGCCGCCCGAGCGCCGCCAGTAGAACCCGAATCGCTCGAGCGCCTTGCGGATGCGCGTCTGGTGGGGATGGGGCGTCTCCCCGGCGAGCAACGCCCGCACCAGCGCGTCGCGCGCCGCGCCCGCGAGGTCCGGCGGGAACGGATCGGGGAGCGGCTCGACCTCGCGGTTGAGCGTGAAGCCGAAATAGGTCACCACGCGGACCAGCACGAGGCCGGCGTGGCGGCGGTGGCGCTCGAAATCGACGCTGGGGGTGGCACGCGCGGCGTAGCGCCGGATCGCCCGCTCGGGCAGCTGCGTGCCCTCGATGCTCGCGCGCGGCACGCCGAAGCGGTCGGCGAAGTAGCGCAGCGTGCCCGCCACCGCGCCCCAGCTGCCCGCGACCGAGCTGCGACTGACGCGCGCTTCGTGATGATCGGCCGTTTCCTCGTCGATCACGAGATCGAACGGCATGATTTTCGCCACGAGGTCGGCGAACACGTCGAGCGCGCGCGCGTCGGCGTACGGCAACCGCTCGGGCAGGGGCAGCTCCAGCTGGCGATAGACCGACGCCGTCCCGAGCGCCACGTCCTCGATCGCTTTCACCAGCACGCCACGCCGTTCGGCCCAATCGTCCACAGTCTCGCGGAACAGGTGGCGCGCCAAACCGTACACCTCGCCCAGGTAGCCGTGCTTGTTCACCGCCTCGGCATACACGTTGTACGCCGTGAGGTGATCGCTGCCGGGCAGGATCAGCCCCTGCAGCTCCCGCTCCTCGCGCGTCATGCGATGCAGCGAGTCGATGTTCGCGGCCACGGCGACCATGGGGACGAGCGCCGCGTCGGCGTGCGCCAGCAGCTCGCCCCACGGGCGCTCCACCGGCATCGCTTCGACGTCGTGGCCGTAGCGCGTGAGGCGGCCGTTCTCGATCAGGCCGCGGCGCGTCAGCAGATCCACCGCGTCGCGGTAGGCCCGGCGGTCGAGCGGCACGGGGAGATCGAGCTGCTGCGCGTCGACTCCCAACGCGGCGCACGTGATCGCCACGCGCTCGGCGTCGCCCGCGAGTTGAAACTCGGGCGGCGTGGGCACCAGGCGGTCGAACCGCACGTCGCGGTCGCTCAGGATGTAGACCTCGCCCGCGGCCACGCGACCGTGCACGCGCCCTGCCATCTGCAGGATCTCGTTGGCGCCGAGATACTTGCGGGTGAGGACGTTGCGGCCGCGCTCCACGACGTTGGTGTAGCGCGCGTCGTAGATGATCACCGTGTCGAGCCCGGGGATGTTGAGCGCCGACTGGCCCGCCGCGGTCATCGCCAGCAGGAACGGGCGCGACACCTGCGCGTCGAGGAACGGGCGGATCACGCGGATCGGCTCGCCGCCGTGATAGAACGCGGTCGCGAGCTGCTTCCAGCGGTCGCCCAGCTCGCGGGCGATCTGCTCGACCTCGGCCCGCGTCGGCACGAACACCGCTACGCCGCGCCGCTCGCGGATCACGCGCTTGATGAAGCGCTCGTTCAGGAACTCGAGCGCCTGCTGCGCCACGACGTCGACTTTGGCCGCCTTGGCGGGGTCGAACGCCTGCGTCTCGAGCACGCGTGCTGAGTCGAGGTAGCGGGCGTAGAACGACGGGTCCACGGTGGCCGAGAGCCAGATGAAGCGGCAGCGCGCCCGCTTGCCCAGCGCGAGGCAGATCTCGAGCTCCGCCGAGGTCTGGTGGATTTCGTCCACCACCAGCGTGTCGCGCGCGGTGATGAGCCCGTCCTGGAACCAGCGCCGCGCGATGCCTGTGGTGACGATCACCACGTTCCAGGTCGGCGTCTCGGGCGTCGCCTCCCGCTCGCGGTTCACCACGCCGATCTTGAGCGGCGCCCGCAGCACGGTCTCCGCGATCGAGCGAATCGCCAGCGTCTTGCCGGTGCCCGTGCCCGCCACGATACCGAAGCCCTGTCCCGACGCCGCCAGCTCGCGGATGTCGTCGCCGTGGTCGCGCTCCAGCAGCGTGTCGAGGTGCAGCGACAGCGCCAGCTCGATGGTCTCGCACGCGGCGCGCGTGGGCGCGATCACGATGATGCGCCCGGTGGCGGGCTCGGCGGCGAGAAACGCTTGGGGGTCGGGTGGAAGGAAATGATCGCGGGTGGGATGCACGCCGCGAATATACAAAGAAGGGCCGGCACGCTGTGGCGGCCGGCCCTTCCCTCAGACAGTCGCGCTGCTCACCAACCGCGGCCGCGCCATTCGCGCCGCCACGCCCGGCGATGCGGGCGATAGACACGCACGCGCTCGACTTCGAACACCGGGCGATAGGGGCGATACCAGCCGCGATACGCGTACGGCCGGTAATACCCGTACGGCCGGACGACTTCGACGCGGCCAAACCCGATGGGACTGCCCACGACGATGTAGCCCGACACGCGCACCTGCGCCGCGGCGGGCGCGGCCGCCAGCACACCCAGCGCGCCCAGTGCGATCACCAGCATGACCATGCGTTTCATGGTGTCCTCCTTCTTGGAGCCTTTCCTTTATGGAAGACCCGTGCCACAGCCCCCCGGCTTGGGACGCCGGCGGGTGGAACGCGTTAGCCGCCCTGCGCGGGCGACAGGTTGTCCAGCGGAAATGACACGGTGTCGCGGCGGCGTCAGTCGCCGAGGCTGATCCCGAGGTCGCGCGCGGTGACGACGGTGTCGGAGTCGACGGGCACGAGCTTGGGCTTGGCGAGCACGTCGGCGAGCGGCACGCCGACGATTTCCGGCGGATCGAGGGCGACCATGGTGTCGAAGCGACCGGCAGCGATGAGCCGCACGGCGGCCGCGCCGAAGCGCAGCGCCAGCAAACGGTCGAACGTGGTGGGGCTGCCGCCGCGCTGCAGGTGGCCGAGCACGAGGCTGCGCGTTTCCTTGCCCGTCATCGCCTCGATGCTGCGCGCCACCTTGTCGGCAACCCCGCCCAGCCGGCGCCGGTCCGCGTCGACGAAGCTCTCGGCGCCCCCCACCGGCAGCGCACCTTCCGCCACGACCACCATGCTGAAGTGGCGACCTTCCGCTTCACGCTGGCGGATCTTGTCGCACACCTTCGCGATGTCGAACGGGATTTCCGGAATGAGAATCACGTCGGCGGAACCCGCGATCCCCGAATTGAGCGCGATCCAACCGGCGTGCCGGCCCATCACTTCGACGACCATGACGCGCTCGTGGCTTTCGGCCGTGGAGTGGAGTTTGTCGATCGCGTCGGTGGCGGTCTGCACGGCGGTGTCGAACCCGAAGGTGGCGACCGTGCCGCCCACATCGTTGTCGATCGTCTTGGGAACGCCGACAATGGGAATGCCCTTGGCCTGCAGCTGGCGCGCGATGGCGAGCGAGCCGTCGCCGCCGATCGCGATGAGCGCGTCCACGCCGTGCGCGCGAAAGGCCGCGATCAGCTCGTCGGAACGGTCGCGCTCGGTCCAGGTGCCGTCGGGACGCTGCTCGCGATAATGAAAGGGGTCGCCGCGGTTGGTGGTGCCGAGGATCGTGCCGCCGAGGTGAGTGATACCGCGTACCTCGTTGGGCCCCAACGGCACGACGCGGTCCTCACCCAGCAGGCCGGCGTATCCCCGCCGGATACCGAGACACTCCCAGCCGCGATGCGCCGCCGACAGCACGGCACCGCGGATCACCGCATTGAGGCCGGGCGCGTCGCCGCCCCCGGTGGAGATGGCGATCTTCAACGGCCGGTGGCGGCCTGGCGAATCAGCCGCTCGATCTCACCGGGCTCGGCGTGCCGGCCGAGCTTTTTCTTGGAGAACACCTTGTGGCCGTCCACGTCAACCTCGAACACGCCGCCCGACGACTCGATCATCTTGACCTCGGCGTGGGGGAAGGCGCTCCGGATCTCGGCCGCCAGACCGGCGGCCCGGGGTTCGTAGTTTCAGACGACGCAGTATTCGATGGTCACGAGCATATGTGATTAGGATAGCCGCGCTTGACACGCTGCGCCACACGGCCGACCTTGCCCCGCATCCGATCCCCGACAGATCACCCGGCATGAGCCCCCCCACCCGCACGGCGCCGCAGCGCGCGCTCGCGGTCCGCGTCCTCGTCGCGGCCGCCGCGGTGGTGGCGTTGCTGGCCGCCTTCGTCGGCTACGCCACCGGCCGCACGCCGCTGCCGGCCGATTTCGCGCTCGGGCTCGTGGTGCTGGTGGGGGCGGGGGCGCTCGCGCGCCGGTACGGTATCGCGCTCCCCGGCAACGGCTTCACGTCCTACGTCCTGGGCATTGTGACCTACGCGCTGCTATGGCGCGGCTGGGCATTCGCCGTCGTCGTGGCGCCGTTGGCGATGATCGTAGGCGACGTGTTCCTGCGGCGCGTGTCGGTGCGCGCCGCGCTCGGCAACGCCGCCCACCTCACGGCGGGCACGGCGCTCAGCGGCCTCGCGTACGCTCGCCTGGGCGGCGCGGTCGACGCGGGCGCGCTGACCGCCGCGAACGTCGGCCCGCTCGCGGCCGCGCTGCTGCTGCTGCCGCTGGTGGTGAACGGCACGTTCTACCTGGAGCTGTCGCTGTCGCAGGCGTTCGCCTGGCTCGACGCGCGGCTGACGGTGCGCTGGGAAGCGGTGGTGTTCCTGACGTCCGCGGCGCTGGCCCTGGGCTGGCTCGGACTGACCACGGCGACCATGCCCCTCGGTCCCGAGCTCGTCATCGCCGGCGCGCTGCTGGCCGCGACCGCCGGCAGCCTGCGGGTGATCCGCATGGGCGTGCGCGCCGACGAGCTGGATCTGGTGCAGCGGCTGTCGCACGCGATCGCCGCGGAAATCGACATCGAGCGGAGCTTCGCGCACATCCAGGAGCTCACGCGCGAGCTGGTGCCGTGGGAACACATGGGCCTCGCGCGCTACACGCCGTCGACCCATCAGATGGAGCTGGTCGCCGACACGTCCACACCGGTCGGCGTCACGGGCCGTTTTCAGTACGACGCCGACGCCGGCCTCACCGGGGAAGCGGTGCGCGCGCGGCGGCCGCTGGTGGCGCACGGCCTGCGCCGCGAGCAGGTCGTCACGCGCGGCGAGGAGACGCCGGGCGCCGAGGTGCTGGTGCCGCTGTATCACGCCGGCGGGCTGGTCGGCGTGTGGAGCGTGCGGCATTCCGACCCGACGATGTACCGCCCGTCGGACGGCGACCTCCTGGCGCTGCTCGCCCCGCAGCTCGCGTTGATGCTGGCGATCGCGGGGACGATTCAGCCCGTCGTCGGCGCGGCCGACCGCACCACGCAATACGTCCAGACGCTCACGTCCACGGCCGGCGAAATCCACGCCTCGAGCGAGGAGGTGGCCGCCGCCGCCGAGCGCGCCAGCCGCGGCGCCAGCGAGGCGGCCGCGTTGGTCGACGCGGCGGAG
>DATLWA010000340.1:0-7144 GCA_035576905.1 Gemmatimonadales bacterium | reverse complement strand
GCGATGCCCGCCGCCACCGCCGCCACCACCTCCGCCGAGCCCAGCATGCCGCTCTTCATGGCCTGGGGGGTGAGGTCGTCGGCGACGGCGTCGAGCTGCTCGGTCACGAGGGCGGGAGGCAGCGCCTGCCAGGCGCGGACCCCCTGGGTGTTCTGGGCGGTCACGGCGCAGACGACGCTCGTCCCGAATACGCCGAACTGATGAAAGGTCTTGAGGTCGGCCTGGATTCCCGCGCCGCCGCCCGAATCCGAGCCCGCAATGGTCAGGGCGATCTTCACGGGCCGACCCGCCGCTTGGCGATCGGGCCTCGCGGGGCGAACTTACTGGTCGTCGGGTGACGCCCCGAACCGCTCGGACAGGAGTACATGGCCATCGCTACCAATAATCTGCAGTCGATGATCCGCGATCTCCAACGGCGGAAGGCCCGCGGCCGGCGGGGACTCGCCCTGGTCGAGGGGGTCCGGCTGGTGGAAGAAGCCCTCACTTCGGGCCTGACGCTCAAGGGCGTGGTCGTGGCGCCGGACCTGGCGCGCACCACGCGGGGGCGCGAGCTGCGCGCCTTGCTCGAAACCCGCGAGGTGCAGGTGCAGGAGGTGTCGGATCGCGTGTTCAACACGCTGGCGGACACCGAAGCGCCGCAGGGCATCGTAGCGGTGGTCGAGCCGCGGCGCTGGAAGGTCGACGAAATCCCGCTGGGCCCCGGCGCCGTGGTCCTGGTGATCGACGGCGTGCAGGATCCCGGCAACGTCGGCACGCTGATCCGCACGGCGCACGCGCTCGGCGCCGCAGCGACGATCGCGCTGCGCGGCACCGCCGACGTCCACGGTCCCAAGACGCTGCGGGCGGCGATGGGCGCCACGTTCCGCCACCCCGTGATCGTGCTCGACGACGCCGCGTTCATTACATGGGGCCGCAAGGCCGGCGTCACGCTCTGGGCCACGGCCGCCGACGGCGACCCGTTGGGCGGCGGCAAGTCGAAGCCGCGCGAGCCGGGACCGGTCGCGGTCATCGTGGGCAACGAAGGGGCGGGCATCCGTCCGCACCTGAACGCGATGGCGGCGCGACGCGTCGCGATTCCGCTGGTGGCGGGCGCCGAGTCGCTGAACGTGGCGGTGGCGGCGGGGATCCTGCTCCACGAGGTGCTGCGTGGGCGGTGACGCCGTGCTGGCGGTGGGTGCGGCGGTCCTCGGGCTCTGCTTCGGCAGCTTCCTCAATGTCTGCATCCTGCGGTTGTGGCACGAGGATCGCAAACAGCGGTCGCTGATCCACCCGCCGTCGACCTGCCCGCACTGCAAAAAGCCGATCGCGTGGCGCGACAACATTCCGGTCGTGTCGTGGCTGCTGCTGCGCGGCAAGTGTCGCAACTGCCATGCGCCGATTTCCGTCCAGTACCCCATCATCGAGGCGCTGGTCGGATTGATGTGGCTCGGCGCCTTTCTGGCGTACGGCATGTCGTTGCATGCGCTGGCGGGCGCCGCGTTCGGCACCATCCTGCTGGGAATCGGCGTCACCGACGCCCGTCACTACGTGATTCCCGATCAGTACACGATCGCCGGTCTGATTCTCGGCCTGCTGCTGTCGCTCGGCGGCGGCGTCCACGGCTTTCTCCAGGCGCTGCTCGGCGCCGCCGTGGGGTTCGCGTTGCTCTACGCGGTGGCGCAGGGCGGCGCCTGGCTGTTCAAGGAAGAGGCGATGGGCGGCGGCGACATCAAGATGATGGCGATGGTCGGGGCGTTCGTCGGCTGGCGCGGGGTGCTGGTGACCGTGTTCGCCGGGGCCGTGCTGGGACTCCTGGTCTTCGGACCGTTGTCACTTCGCAAGAAGCGACTCGTACCGTTCGGGGTATTCCTGGCACTGGGGGCGGCTGTGACGTTCGTGTTCGGCGACACCATCGTCGCCTGGTACCGCCAGTTCCTCGGCGCGTGAGCGAGATGGGCGATCCCTTCGAAGGTCTATTCGATAGCGGCAGCGTGCTCGAGCGCGTGGGCGTGGACCTCACCGCCCAGGCGCGCCGCGGCGACCTCGAGCCCGTGCGCTGCCGCGACGACGAAGTCGCCCGCGTCGTCGACATCCTGCTGCGTCAGAACAAGAACAACCCCGCGCTCGTCGGCAAAGCCGGCGTCGGCAAGACCGCCATCGTCGAAGGCCTGGCCCAGCGCATCGCCGCCGGCGACGTGCCGCCGGCCCTGAAAGACGCGCGGCTGCTGGCGCTCGATCACGTCGCCCTGCTCGCGGGCACGGCCTTTCGCGGCCAGTACGAAGAGCGCCTGCGGCGCCTCGTGCAGGCGCTCGCGGCCGATCCCGATCTCATCCTGTTCGTCGACGAGCTGCACAACCTCGTGGGCCAGGGCACCGCGTTGGGCGCCGCGATGGACGCCGCCAACATGCTCAAGCCCGCGCTGGTGCGCGGCGACATTCGCGTGATCGGCGCCACGACCGGCGAGGAATACGACCGCTGGATCCGCCACGACCCCGCGCTGGAGCGGCGCTTCCAGCCCGTCACCATCGAAGAGCTCGACGCCGTGGAAACGTGGGAGGTGCTGGTCGCGCGGCGGCCGCGCCTCGAGCGCCATCACGCCGTCGCCATCACGGACGACGCCCTGAAAGCGTCTATTGTCCTGACGGACCGCTTCGTGCCGGAGCGGGCCCGACCCGACAAGGCGATCGATGTCCTGGACGAAGCCTGCGCCCACGCCCAGGCCACGGCACGGGTGTCGCCGGAGCTCGACCGGTTGATTCGCGAGCGCCGCAAAGTCGACGCGCTCGTCCGCAAGGGCGGGGGTGAAACGGCGGCGGCGGAGCCGACACCGGATCTTGCGGCGGTGCTCGATCAAGTCGTGGCGGACTTCCGGGAAATGCTGGGCGGGCAGGGCGCGCCCGAGTCAGCTGCCCGCCAGCCCGCCAGCCCGGCCGCCCGTCCGCCGTCCCCCGCCGACCGCCGCGACGAGCTCGACCGCTTGCTGCGGGCGGAGCTCGAAGCGCAGGGCATCGTCGTCACCGGCACGAATGTGGCGCGGGTCGTGGGACTCGCCGCCGGCAAGGACATCCAGTGGGCCGGTTGATATGGCTCGCCGCCGCGCTTCTGGCGGGCGCCGGGTGCCGGCAGCGGGCGGAGGCGGTGCAGGACGAAGTGCGGTTGCGCGAGCTGGTGCGGCAGCGCATGCCCGCGATCGAGCGGATCGTGGGCCTCAAGTTCAAACGCATGCCCGCCGTAGCCCAGCGGACGCGCGAACAGGTGCGTGACTACATCGTCCGCAAGCTCGACAGCGACCTGCCGCCGCCGGAGTTCGCGGGCGCCGAGGCTGCCTACAAGCTGTTCGGCTTGATTCCCGATTCGCTCGACCTGCGGGCGCGGCTGGTGGCGCTCCTCAACGAGCAGGTGGCCGGGTATTACGATCCCGATTCCGCCACGCTGTTCATCCCCGCCGGGCAAACGGACTCCTCCGCGCTGCGCACGACCGTCACACACGAGCTGGTTCACGCGCTGCAGGATCAGTACGCCAATCTCGATTCGCTCATTCAGCAGAAACGCGCCAACGATCGGCGTTCGGCGGCGCAAGCGATTCTCGAGGGCCAGGCCACGCTGGTTCAGATCCTGGTGATGATGCCGGAACGCACGCTCGAGACCCTGCCCGATTTCCAGGACAATCGGAACGCCGTACGGAATCAGCAGGCGACCATGAAGGAGTTCGCGGGCGCGCCCATGTGGCTGCGCGAAACCCTCGTCTTTCCGTATCTCGCTGGTGCGGATTTCGTGAAGTGGTTCGAGCAGACGCATCCGGGGCGGGAGCCTTACGGCGCGGCGATGCCCGTCTCCACGGAGCAGATCCTGCACCCCGCGCGGTACGCGGCGGGCGACGCTCCCGTGCAGCTCGCGTTCGCGGGCCCTGCGGCCGGCGCGGTGCGCTATCAGGACGACCTCGGCGAATTCGAGTCGGGGCTGTTGTTGTCGCAGCTGCTGGCGGATACGGTCGACCTCAGTGCCTCCGCCGACGCCGCTGGCTGGGGTGGCGACCGCTACGAGGTGCTGGCGGTGCCCGCGGGCGGCGACGCCCTGGTGTGGTACAGCGTGTGGGACAACACCGCGGCGGCGGACCGGTGGGCGCGGGACTTGGAGCGCGGCTGGGCGAGCCGCGCCCGTACGGGCCGCCGGTCCAGCATCACCCGCCTCGATGTCGGCGGCCACCCGGGCGTGCAGCTGGTCGATGCGCCGGCGGCGTGGCCCGGCTGGAAGGCACTGCCCCTCGTGAGAGTCGTGACACCATAGCGTTAGCCCCCACTTGGTTTCCGGTGACTCGCTAAGTATTTTGCTTGCCTTATGTTTACGGCCCCGTCCGAGCGGCTGGCGGCGGGGCTGACGCGTCTCATGTAAAGGGAGAAGCATGGCAACTCGGATCAGGCTGCGGCGCGTGGGACGGAAGGGTCAGTCGTATTTCCGGATCGTGATCGCGGATCAGCGCTCGCCGCGGGACGGCCGCTTCGTCGCCGCGATCGGCCACTACAACCCGCGCACTAAGCCCGCGGTCATCCAGGTGAACGCCGAGCAGGCGCTCGCGTGGCTGGCCAAGGGTGCGACACCGACGGATACCGTACGCTCGCTGCTCAAGCAGGCGGGCGTGTTCGGCCAACGCCCCGCGTAATCGGGCGGCTGCGCAAGCCGCACGGGCAACACGGGGAAGTGGCCGTATTTCCCCTGGTGGAGAATCCCGGCGCGCTGCTCGTTCCCAAGGCGCGCGTGTACGTGGTGGATGAAGATCGTAAGGTGCTTGCCGGTCCCTTGGTGCTGGCGCGGCGGCGCGCCTATCACCGGGAGTGGCTGCTCGGGTTCGAGGGTGTGACGGCCCGGGTGGTGGTCGAAGCGTGGCGGGACCGCTTCCTCGCGGTCGAGGACGACGATGCTCACGATTAACGTCGTGACGCTCTTCCCCGAAATGTTCGCCACGCCGCTCGCGACCAGCATTCTGGGGCGCGCGGCGGAACAGGGGCTGGTGCGTTACCGCGTGGTGCCGTTGCGTGATTTCACGCACGACAAGCATCACACGGTGGACGATGCCCCCTACGGCGGCGGCGCGGGGATGGTCTTGAAGCCCGAGCCGTTCTTCGAGGCGGTGGCGGACCTGGGCGCGGGCCCGCCGATCGTGCTGCTGTCGGCGCGCGGGCGGCTGTTCCAGCACGACGACGCGGTGCGCTTGTCGCTGGGCACGGAGCTGACGCTGTTGTGCGGGCATTACAAGGACGTCGACCAGCGCGTGGCGGACGGGCTCAAGGCCGAGGAGTTGTCGCTGGGAGACTTCGTGCTGTCGGGCGGTGAGCCGGCGGCGCTGTGTGTGATCGACGCGGTGGTGCGCCTCCTGCCCGGCGCGTTGGGAGATCACGAATCGGCCGCGACCGATTCCCATTACGACGGGCTGCTGTCGCCGCCCAGCTACACGCGGCCGCCGAGCTATCGCGGCCTGGACGTGCCGGACGTATTGTTGAGTGGTAATCACGAGCGTATCACCGCATGGCGGGAGGCCGAAGCCGAGCGCCTGACGCGGGAGCGGCGGCCCGATCTCTGGACCAAGAGACCAGGCGCCTAGCCGCCTAGAAACTAGAGGGTAAGGGTATGCAGAGACTCAGAGCGATCGAGCGGGAAGGTCTGCGAACCGACCTTCCGACTTTCGACCCCGGCGACACGTTGCGTGTGATGGTGCGCGTGCGCGAGGGCGAAAAAGAGCGCGTGCAGGCCTTCGAGGGCGTGTGCATCGCGCGGCGCGGCGGCGGCATCAACGAGACGTTCACCGTCCGGAAGATCTCGGCGGGCGTCGGGGTGGAGCGCATCTTCCCGTTGCACTCGCCGTCCATTGCGTCGCTGGAGCTGGTCCGGAAGGGCCGCGTGCGGCGCGCCAAGCTGTACTTCCTGCGGCGCCTCGCCGGCAAGGCGGCCCGCATCCGTGAGAAGCGCGGCGCGGTCGCGGTGCCCGCGACGGAGCCGGCCACGGAGCAGCCCCCCGCGTGAGCCACCGCCGCCCCTCCCTCGAGCGTGAGATCGCGCTCTGGGCGCTGGGGCGGACGGTTGTCGCCGGACTCGACGAAGCAGGCCGCGGCCCCCTGGCTGGACCAGTGGTGGCCGCGGCCGTCGTGTTTTCGCCGGGGTGCCCGCGGATCCGCGGCCTCGACGATTCCAAACGCTGTACCGCGCGGCAGCGCGAGCGCCTCGCCGTCCTGGTGCGCGAGCGCGCCCTCGCCGTGGCCGTCGGCGCGGCCAGCGTGCGTGAAATCGACCGCTTCAACATCCGCCGCGCCAGCATTCTCGCCATGCGCCGCGCCCTCACGCGACTCGCGGTGCCGCCCGCCGCCATCCTCGTGGACGGCCTCCCGTGTCCCGAGCTCGGCCTGCCGCACGAGGCGATCATCGACGGCGATGCGCTGTGCTATTCCATCGCGGCGGCGTCGCTCATCGCCAAGACCGTGCGCGATCGCCTGATGATGCGATTGGCGCCGCGTTACCCCGGTTACGCCTGGGATCAGAACATGGGGTACGCCACCGCCTTGCATCGCGACGCGCTCGCCGCCCAGGGCCCCACGCCGCACCACCGCCGCAGCTTCTTTCCCGTGCTCCAGATGGCCTTTCTGTAGGTCCACTGTCGGAGTCTTCGACGCCGTCGAGAACGGCGACACCCCCCTCCGCATCACCCCTGTAGCGAGTCAACCACATAGCCCTGGCCCGGAACGTGCATATAAGGCGCATGACCCCAGGTGGAGCGATGTCGGATGCAGACCCATACGGATGGCCACTGGACGTGGCACCAGTTTCTCGGATGGGCTTTCCGCGACGCGCGGCTGGCGGAGCTCTCGGGCGCGATTCACGACTCCGCGCTGCGTGCGCGCTACTTGTGCGACGTGCCGGCGGACGACTGCGTCCGCGCCGAGCTGCACAGGAATTTCGTGACGATCGCGCGTGAGGCGGAGCGCCTGCAGCTCGATTCCCACGCGGCGCTGGCGCGGCGTCTGGCGCGCGCCCTGCGCTCACCGCAGCCGGATGCGGAGGTGCTGGATCAGGTGCGCGAAGGCAGCGACGCGCTGGAGCACGGCGTGGCGGAGCTCGGCGTGCCCGCAGGCGATGACGCGCAGTGCCAGCCGGCCGCGTGAGTCGCGCAAGACC
>DATLWA010000339.1:0-6404 GCA_035576905.1 Gemmatimonadales bacterium | reverse complement strand
CTGGCGCGCGGCGACGAGCGCGGCGCCCAGGCGATAGCGATACCAGACGTCGCGCGGCAGCAGCTCCACGGCTTGCTCGAACTCTTTCACGGCATCCGACGGCGCGTCGCTCGCCAGCGCCAGCTCGCCGAGCGCGGCGTGGGCCGGCGCGTACGCGAGGTTTTCGAGGAGGGACTGCTGGAAGTCCACGCGTGCGGAATCCCACGCGCCTTGCCCGATGTGCAGCTGGCCGATCGCATAGTGCATCGTTTCCCGCGACGAGTACCAGTGGAGGGTCCGGCCCGTGTCGCGCCGGTCCACTTCGCTGACGAGCGTTCGTAGCTCAGCGATCGCGCTATCGTATTGCTGCAGCTGCCCCAACGCGATGGCGCGATTGTACCGCACCCACCAGGTGAACTTGGGCTCGGAATGCTCGGCGCGGCCCCACAACACGACGGCTTCCGCGTTGCGGCCCGCCGCCGCCAGCAGCAGTCCGCGAGTGAGCGGGTCTTCCTGCCACTCGCCGGGGAGAAGATCGTAGATCAAGACGTTGAGGGTTTGCGGCAGCAGGGGGTTGCGCCACACCGCACGCGCCGCCAACGACTCCGCTCGCTCTGCCTCCGGGAAACCCTTACTGCCATACTCGTAGTCTTCGAACACCGACACGTTGCGCAGCCAGAACGCCACCCAGCGGCCGTACAGCGGCTCCGCCCGGTTCGGCCCGAGGCGCGACGCCCAGTAGAACGCGGCGTCGGCTTTGCTGGGCCGCGTGCGCAGCTGCGTCATGCCGTACTGGAAGTACGCGCGCCAGTCGTTCGTGTCGGCCTGCGCGTCGAGTTTGGGCCGGACGGTGGTGTCGGTCTGCTGCGCGCCGGCAGGGCCGGCGGCGAGCAGCGCTGCCGCGATCAGCAGCCACAGCGGTGCACGTTTCATCGCTCAAGCGTGCAGGCCAGACGCGCCGGCCGTCAAGAGGTTAAATTGCCGCCATGACCGACAAGCCCGCCGAACGCCGCCAGGTCGTGCGCTACGCGTTCTACAAGCTGGACCCCGCGTGGCGCCGGCTCACGCCGGAGCGCCAGGCGGCCGCCAAGGCTGAGTTCGCGGAGACCATCGAGCGCTTCCACGGCCGGCTGCTGCTGCGGCCCTATAGCCTGGTCGGCATCCGCGGCGATTGCGACATCCTCCTGTGGCAGGTCGCCGAGGACCTGGAGGCGCTGGTCGATCTGCAGACCGCGCTGAACCGCACCGACCTGGGCGCGTATCTCGCGGCGCCCTACAGTTATGTCGCGATGACGCGGCGCTCGATCTATCAGTTCCCCGATGAGCCGGCGCAGCACTCGCGCCTCGTGATCCGGCCCAGCGCGTCGCGCTACCTGTTCGTCTATCCGTTCGTGAAGACACGCGCCTGGTACAGCCTGCCGTACGCCGAGCGGCAGAAAATGATGGACGAGCACGTCAAAGTCGGACGGAAGTACCCCACCATCCGCCTCAACACGACGTACTCGTTCGGCCTCGACGATCAGGAGTTCGTGGTCGCCTTCGAGGGCGACAACCCGGGCGAGTTCCTGGACCTGGTGATGGAGCTGCGCGAGAGCGCGGGATCGGCTTACACGCTGCGCGACACGCCCACGTTCACGTGCGTGCAGATGTCGCTGCTCGATCTCCTCGACACGCTGGGCGGCGCCGGCGCGTCGCGCGCGCTGCGGCCTGACGCCCGGCCCGACGGCTTCGTCGCGGTCTCGACACTGGCCGAGCTGCCGCCCGGCAAGAGCAAGCGCGTCTATGCCGCGGGCGATGCCGTGGCGCTGTTCAACGTGGACGGCACGGTCCACGCGATCGCCAATCGCTGCACCCACGCGCGCGCCAGCTTGTCGGAAGGCACGCTCGACGCGGCCGCGTGCACCGTGACCTGTCCGTGGCACGAAGGCCGCTTCTCACTCGAGACCGGCCAGGCGCTCGGTGGCCCGGCCACCCTGCCCGTGGCGGTGTACCGCGTGAAGGTCGAAGGCGAGCAGATCCTCATCGCTCCCGCCGAGGCGCGCGAGCCGTCGGTTGCCTGACGACGGCCGCTTCCTGAAGGCGTGCCGTGGCGAGGCGACCGACGCCACGCCCGTGTGGTTCATGCGCCAGGCCGGGCGCTACATGCCGGAATACCGCGCGCTGCGCGCCACGCATTCGCTCCTCGACTTGTGCCACGAGCCCGAGCTGGCCGCCGAGGTCACGCTCCAGCCCGTGCAGCGGCTCGGCGTCGACGCCGCGATCCTCTTCGCCGACATCCTGCTGCCGTTCGAGCCCCTCGGCCTCGGCCTGTCGTTCGCGACCGGCGAAGGGCCGCAAATCGCGCGGCCCATCCGCGACGCCGCGGCGGTGAACCAGCTGCCCGAGCTCGAACCCGAGGACGCGCTCGCCTACGTGCTGCAGGCGGTGCGGCTCGCGGTCAGCAAGCTCCCGCCGGGGATTCCCCTCATCGGTTTCGCGGGCGCGCCCTTCACGCTCGCGAGTTACGCCATCGAGGGCGGCGCCACCCGTTCGTTCGCGCACACCAAGCGCTTCATGTACGAACAGCCGGCGGCGTGGCACCGGTTACTCGAGAAGCTCGCCGACTTCGTGGGCCGCTATCTCGCCGCACAGGCGGAGGCCGGCGCGCGCGCGCTACAGCTGTTCGACAGTTGGGTCGGCTGCCTCGCGCCCTCCGACTACCGCGAGTACGTCCTGCCGCACAGCAGCCACGCGCTGGACCTCGCGGGGGCGGGCGGCGTGCCGCTGATCCACTTCGGCACCGAGACGGGCGGCTTTCTGGAGGATTTTGCGGCGGCGGGGGGCGACGTGGTCGGCGTGGATTGGCGCGTGCCGTTAGACGTGGCCTGGCAGCGCATCGGCGCGCGCGCCATTCAGGGCAACCTCGACCCCGTCGCCTGCCTCGCGCCGCTGCCCGTGCTCGAGGGCAAGGTCCGCGACGTGCTGGCGCGGGCCGGCGGCCGCGCGGGCCACATCTTCAACCTCGGCCACGGCGTTCTGCCCGAGACGCCGGTGGAGCACCTGCAGCGCGTGGTCGAGCTGGTGCACAGCACGTGAAAGTCGTCGTGGTCGGCGCCGGTCTTGCCGGTTTGTCCGCCGCGTACGACCTCGTCCGCGCGGGTGCGGACGTCACCGTACTTGAGAGCGAGCGCCGTGCCGGCGGCATCGTACTGACCGACCATCCCGCCCCCGGCTGGGTGGTGGAAGGCGGCCCGGAGAGCTTCGTCGCGACCGAGCCCGAGATCCCCGCGCTGGCGCGCGAGCTGGGCATCGTCGATCGCCTGATTTCGCAGCGCGTGCAGGAGTCGCTGCTGTGGGACGGCCGCAAGCTCAACGTCTTGAGCCCGGGAGACGCCGCCCGCCTGCTCGGCATCGACGCGACCCGCACCGATCTGTCGCGCGGGTTCCAGAGCTTCCAGACGGGGATGGCGGAGATCACCGCCGCGCTGTTCGCGGCCACCGCGGCCGTCACCCGATTCCGCGTCGGCGTCACGGCGCTGCAGCCGCGCGGCGCGAGCTTCCGCTTGAGCGCCACGGGCGGCATGTCGCTCGACTGCGACGCGGTGATCCTCACGTTGCCGGCCCACGCCGCGGGGCATCTGTTCACGGCCTTCGTACCCGAGGTGCGCGCGGTGCTGGACGCCGTACGGTATTATCCCGGCACCAGCGTCTCGCTCGCCTACAAGAGCGACCAGATCCGCTCACCGCTCGACGCGTCGGGCTTCGTCGTCGCTCCGGCGGCGGCGTCGGACCTGCGGGCCGGCACCTATTCGTCCACCAAGTTTGCGGGCCGCGCGCCGCAGGGCTGCGTGCTGCTGCGGGCGTTCCTGGCGCCGGTGAGCGAGAACGCTCCCGCCGTGGCCCATCGCGAGATGGCGGAAGTCCTGGGGATCACCGGGGAGCCGCTGTGGCACCGGTTGTTCGAATGGCCGCGCGGCCTGCCGCGCTACGGCCCGCACCACGCGGCGGCGTTGGCCGAGGCGCGGGAGCGCCTGGCGCGCATCGGACCGATCTTTCTGGCGGGAGCGGGCTACGACGGGGCGGGTGTGTCTGCCTGCGTGCGCTCGGGGCGTGCCGCGGCCCGGGCGATCCTCGAGCTCAGCCCAGCAGCTGCTTCGCCTGCTGCACCACGTGCTCCACGGTGAGCCCGAACTCTTGATACAACCGCTGATACGGCGCCGAGGCGCCGAAATGGTCCAGCCCGAGTATCGCGCCGCGCTCGCCCACCCAGCGGTACCACGACTGCGGCGCCGCGGCTTCGACGGCGACGCGTAGCGGCACGGCCGGCGGCAGTACGCCGTCGCGATACTCCTTCGGCTGTCGCGCGAACAGCTCGAGGCTCGGCATGCTCACCGCGCGCGCCGCGATGCCTTCACCCACCAGTCGTTCGTACGCCCCCAGCACCAGCTCCATCTCCGAGCCCGTCCCCATCAGAATGACGCGCGGCGCGCCCTGGGGCGCATCGGCCAGGATGTAGCCGCCCTGGTGGAGCCCCGCCGCCGCGGCGTACTTCGCGCGATCGACCACCGCGACCTTCTGCCGCGTCAACACGAGGGCCACCGGCCCGCCGGTGTGGCGGATCGCCGCGCGCCACGCCTCCGTCACTTCATTGGGGTCGGCGGGACGAATCACGGTGATGTTGGGGATGGCGCGCAGTGCCGCGAGCTGCTCGATCGGCTGGTGCGTGGGTCCGTCCTCGCCCAGGCCGATCGAATCGTGCGTGAACACGTAGATCGGCCGCAGGTGGCTGAGGGCCGCGAGACGGATCGACGGGCGCATGTAATCGGAGAAGATCAGGAACGTCCCGCCGAACGGCACGAAGCCGCCGTGGTAGCACAGCCCGTTCAACGCCGCGCCCATGCCGTGCTCGCGCACGCCGAAATGGAAATAGCGGGCGGCGCGATCGCTCGCGGTGAAGTCGCTCGACCCCTTCAGCGCCGTGTTGTTCGAGCCCGTCAGATCGGCCGAGCCGCCGACCAGCTCGGGCAACCGTGGCGCGATGGCGTTGAGCACTTTGCCGGACGCGGCGCGCGTCGCCTGCGCGTCCTTGGGACTGAACACCGGCAGATCCGCGTCCCAACCCTCGGGCAGGCGGCCCAGTAGCCGCCGCTCGAGCTCCTGCGCCAGATCGGGGAACGCCGCGCGATAGGCGTCCCAGCGCCGCCGCCAGTCGGATTCGAGTTTCGCGCCGCGCGGCTGCGCGTGACGCCATGCGGCCAGCGCTTCGTCGGGCACGTAGAACGGCTCGAGCGAGGGCCAGCCGAGGTTCTGCTTGGTCAACTTGATCTCGTCCACCCCGAGCGGCGCGCCGTGGGCGTCGGCCGTGTCCTGCTTGTGCGGGCTGCCGAATCCGATGTGCGTCCGCACGATCACCAGCGACGGCCGGTCGGTCGTACGCTTGGCCTCTTCGATCGCACGATCGAGCGCGGCGAGATCGTTGCCGTCGGCGACCTTCGTGACGTGCCAGCCGTAGCCCTCGAAGCGCCGCGCCGTGTCGTCGGAGAAGGCGAGATCGGTGGCGCCGTCGATCGTGATGCGATTGTCGTCGTAGATGCCGATCAGTTTGCCGAGCCGCAGGTGGCCCGCGAGGGAGCACGCTTCGTGCGAAATCCCCTCCATCAAGTCGCCGTCGGAGCACAGGAAGTACGTATGATGATCGACGATCGCGTGGCCCGGCCGGTTGAACAGCGCGGCGAGCTGCGCCTCGGCGATCGCCATCCCCACCGCGTTGCCCACGCCCTGGCCCAGCGGTCCCGTCGTCGCTTCGACGCCCGGCGTGAGCCCGAACTCGGAATGGCCCGGCGTGCGGCTGCCCCACTGCCGGAATTGCTTGATCTCATCCAGCGTCAGGTCGTACCCGGTGAGGTACAGCACGGCGTACAGCAGCATGCAGGCGTGCCCACACGACAGCACGAAACGGTCGCGGTCGGGCCAGTCGGGATGGGCGGGATCGCAGCGCAGATGCCGCTGCCACAGCACCCAGGCGAGCGGGGCCAGCGCCATAGCCGTCCCGGGATGCCCGGAATCGGCCTGCTGCACCGCATCCATCGCGAGCGTGCGCACCGTGTTGATGCACAACAGCTCGAGCGCGGTGTCGCGCGCGCTGGCGACGCCGGTCAGCTGCGGGCTCACAGTCCGGATTTCGCGGCTTGCCACAGCTTGATCAACCGGTCGAAGCCGCCGACGAGGAGGTCCACCTGCTGCGGCGACGGGCTCGCCTTGGCGGCCGTCAGCAGCTCGGTCACGTCGCGCCCCATTTCCTTGCGGTTCTGCTTCTGGGCTTCGACGGCGATCTGATTGAGGATGGTCACGATCTTGGCGCGGGCGTCGGCATCGTCCGGGACCTGCCAGAGGTACTGCGCTGTCGCCTTGCCTTCGGTGCACAGCTTGCCGAGCGCGTCCGGCAG
>DATLWA010000338.1:0-5052 GCA_035576905.1 Gemmatimonadales bacterium | reverse complement strand
TACAACTCCCACGCGCGGCTCGTGGTCGACGGCGCCGCGCTCGCGATCGTGGGAATCGACGATCCGGTTCTCGGGGAGCCCGACGTTGCGGCCGCCGTCTCGGGGCTTGGTGCGGCGGATCCGACCGTGTGGGCGGTGCACGCCCCGGGGTTCGTGGACAAGGTGCCGCACGGCGTGTACCCGCAGCCTCTCGCCGTGCTCGCCGGGCACACGCACGGCGGCCAGGTCCGGTTGCCGTTTTGGACGCCGTATACGCCGAACGGCAGCGGCCGCTTCATCGCCGGGTGGTACCGCGACACGTTGGCCCCGCTCTACGTGACGCGCGGCATCGGCACGGTGGGGCTCCCGGCTCGCTTCTGCTGCCCGCCGGAACTGCCCATCTTCACGCTTACTAGTGGGCGATCTTGACGAGGGTGTAGATGGTGACGGGAATACTCAGCAGGAGGGCGGTGATCCGGAACGCGCCGTAGGGATCATGGTGAACTCGCGCCGGCACCACGAACTGGTCCCCCGGCCGCAAGCCGGCGTCGTCCAAGGTTCGCCCTTCTTCAATGAGGCGACGCAGCGGCGTTCCCTGGAGCAATCGCACACCGCCCCGCTCGATGCGGAGGTCCTCGATCTTGGCGTCCTTGGTCAGGCCGCCGGCGGCAGTGACGACGTCGGACAGCGGGGCGTCGGCTGGAACGTTGCAGTAGCCGGGGTGGGTCACCTCTCCCTGGACCGACAAGCGGACCAGACCGTGCGCGTGCACTTCGGGATCACGGATGACGCGGCCCACGGCGCGGGCCAGCTGTTCCTCGACCTCGGACCGCAGCACCCCGCGCAACGGGACCGTGCCGACCGTCGCGATTTCCACGTCGCCGTCGATGCTCACCGCCAGCGTTTCGGGCAGGCCCACCTCGCCGACCACCCGCACCACCACCCGGTCGCCGGCCCGGAAATCGCCCGTCTCCAGGCGCGCGTGCGTCTCCTGCCCGAGCTGACGGGCACGTGCGCGCTGAGCATCCGTGATGGTAGGTGAGGCTGCGATCGAATCGAGGGTGTGGGCGAGCGTCGTCAGCGCGGCGCGCGTCGCCAGCATGCGGTGCCCTGCGGAGTCGGCATACTCGAAATACTGCGCGGCGCCGCGGGCGGGCAGCAGCAGCCCCAGGACGAGCAACACGGGGGCGAGACGAGTGGCGGGTCGTGGCATCTGTCGGACGCTACTCGACCGTGACGCTCTTCGCCAGGTTGCGCGGACGATCCACGTCGCAACCGCGCGCCACGGCGACGTGATACGCCAGGAGCTGCAACGGGATGGTGGTCAAGACCGGTGACAACAGCGGCAGGGTGGCGGGCACGCGGAGCTGCGTCTCCGCGAGTCCCGCGAGATCGGCGCTCCCCGTCGTCGTCACGGCGATGATCCGCCCCCGCCGCGCCTTCACTTCCTCCATGTTCGAGCGCACCTTCACGAACACGGGGTCCTGCGGCGCCACGATCACGACCGGCATGTTCTCGTCGATCAGCGCGATGGGTCCGTGCTTCATCTCCGCAGCCGGGTAGCCCTCGGCGTGGATGTAGGAAATCTCCTTCAGCTTGAGAGCGCCCTCGAGCGCCACCGGAAAGCTCACTCCGCGCCCGAGGTAGAGTGCATTGGGCGTGTCGACGAAGCGGCGGGCCAGCTCGCGCACCTGTGGCTCGAGCTCCAACGCGGTGGTGACGAGCTGCGGGAGCGCGTGCAGCTTGCACGCCACCTCGCGACCGCGGGCCGCGTCGAGGCCGCGCTCGCGCCCGAGGTACAGCCCCAGCAAGGTCAGCGCCACAATCTGGGACGTGAACGCCTTAGTGGACGCGACGCCGATCTCCGGCCCCGCGTGCAGGTAGATCCCGCCGTCGGACTCGCGGGCGATCGTGCTGCCCACGACGTTGACGATGCCGAGCACGCGCGCGTCGTCGGTCGCAGCGCGCGCAGCCCGCATCGCCGCGAGCGTGTCGGCCGTCTCGCCGGACTGGGAGATCGCGATCGTGAGCGTGCCCGGTATGGCGGGCGATCGGCGGTAGCGGTACTCCGAGGCGTATTCCACCTGCACCGGAATTCCCGCCAGCTCTTCGATAATCTCACGACCCACGAGCCCGGCGTGCCAGGATGTGCCGCATGCGACGATCACGATGCGGCGGACCGCGCGGCACGCGTCGGGCGGCAGGTTCAAGCCGTTGAGTCGCGCCCGGCCTTCCTCGAGCTGCAGCCGGCCGCGCAACGTGCTCCGCACCGTCTCAGGTTGCTCGCAGATCTCCTTGAGCATGAAATGGGGGTACCCCCCCAGCTCGATCTCGCCCGGATCCCACGTGATGTCGTCCACCGCACGGATTTGCACGTGCGACTCGGCGTCGAGCACGTGGTAGCCGCCCGGCGTGAGTACGGCGACGTCGCCGTCGTCGAGATAGAGTACGCTGCGGGTGTGCGCCAGCACGGCGGAGGCGTCGGAGGCCACGAAAAGCTCATCGTCGCCGATCCCGAGGAGGACAGGAGAGCCGTTGCGCGCCACGACGATCTTCCCGGGCTCGGCGGAGCTGATCACGGCCAGCCCGTACGTCCCCTCCACGTGAGCGAGGGCGGCGATCACGCGCGCCTCGAGCGTGTCGCCCGGCGCGTCCTCGATCAGATGCGCCAGTGTTTCCGTGTCGGTCTCGGTGGTGAAGCGGTGGCCCGCGCTCTCGAGCGCGTCACGCAAGACCCCGGCGTTCTCGATGATGCCGTTGTGCACCAACGCGAGCGCGCCCGTGCAGTCGCTGTGGGGGTGCGCGTTGCACGTGGACGGCGCGCCATGGGTCGCCCAGCGCGTGTGCGCAATGCCGCTCGTACCGTGCAGCATTCCGCCGGTGAGTCGCTCCCGCAGCCGGTCCACTCGACCGGCCAGTTTGACGACCGCGACCCCTTTCCCATTCTGGACCGCGATGCCCGCCGAGTCGTACCCCCGGTACTCCAGACGCGCCAAACCCTCGAGCAGGATCGGCGCCGCTTCCCGCATGCCCACGTATCCGACGATGCCACACATTGTTCAGCGCTCCTCGTGTCCGGGACCCGGCCGTAACAACACCCGTCGACCTCGCAAACCCATGCGTGTGAGCTGCGCCAGTTTGTCCAACACGCGCGCGCTCAGCCCTTCCGTGACCATCACGGTACCGCACCGCTGGCACAGCATGCCGGCATCGGCACCGGGGCGGGGTGCCTCCCAGGACAATAGTTCGGCTGCCTGAAGGGCGTCGTTGCATCGCCGACACAGCATTGCGGCGTCACTCCGCTTAGATTAGAGACCGTTGTACGGAGCTGCTGTGGCGGCGAATCCCTCGATAAGCGAGTCGTGTAGTAGGAGCGCTGATGACGCACGTGACCGACACCGCACAGACTGGCGGCGCACCCGCTGAGCCCGTCGTGCTGATCGCCAACGCCCAGGAATGGGCGTCACGCTCGCTTGAGAGCGTCCTGCGCCCGAGCGGGTACAGTGTGCTCAAAGCCTTCAACGAGCGCGATACTCTGCGGAACATCCACGAACGGCGTATCGACGCCGTCATTCTCGACACGAGCTTGGGTGAGCCAGAGGTGCTCAACTTGTGCCGGGTATTGCGGGCCGACCCGCGCCTGCCCACCAGTATGCCGATCCTCGTGACGTCGGCCGGCCGTCTCACCCGACCACACGCCCTGGCTGTGCTGCGAGCCGGAGGCAACGGCGCCTGGGGTGAGCCGCTCGACACGGAGGAGTTTCTCCTGCGGCTCGAGGGATATGTCCGGGTGAAACGCGACGGCGACAAACCGCGACCCGACGGATCGTCCGGCCCCACCGCCGCGTGAGTCGTCACGCCGGCCCGCGCACCAGGCGCGCGGCGGCCGCGCCGTGCTCGTCGCTCACTTCGTAGCCCTCGAGGTAGTACTGGTAGTACCGGTAGATACCTTGCGGCCGCACGTCGTTGATGACGGCCCCGAGGACGCGCACCGGTAGCCGGCTGAGCACACCGAGCTTCGCTTCAGCCAGTTCGCGGTCGCTCACGCCCGTTCGCAGCACGAAGGCGAGATTCCCGGTGACGGTGCCGAGCGCGAATCCGTCGGCCCCCGCCGCGAGCGGTGCGCTGTCGACGAGCACCACGTCGTAGCTCCCCCGCAGCTCCGCGAGCAGCCGCAGCATCGGCGTGGAGCTCAACAGCGCGGGCCCGGCGTGGCTCCGCCCCCCACAGGACATGAACCAGAGGTTCTTGTAGGACGTCGCCTGCACGACGGCATCGCGCGGCGCGTTACCCACCAGCACATCGGTCAAGCCCGGCCCCCGGGATGTCCCGAAGACATCGTGCAACCGGCCGCGCCGCACGTCGCCGTCCAGCAGCACCGTCCGGTAGCCTGCTTCGGCGAACGCGATCGCCAGATTCGACGCGACGAACGATTTCCCGTCCCCGCGCCCCGGACTCGTGATCGTGAGCATGATGGGTACGGCCGAGCCGCAGCGGTGCACGATGTTCAGCCGGACGCCCCGCAGCGCTTCGACGGCGGCGGCGGCCGCCGCATCGGGCTCGCCCTCGCGCCATTCCAAGTGCGGCACCGCGCCGAGGATCGCGAGCCCCATGGCGTTGGTCACGTGGTCGGGGTACTGGACGTGCTTGTCGGAGCGATCGAGCACGACAGCCGTCCCCACGCCGACACTCAGGCCGCCGATCAAACCCATCACGATGAGCAGCACCTTTCCGCGGCCGACGGGTTGCTGCGGCTCGACGGCGCGGTCCAGCAGACGCACATCGGGGATACTGCTCACGTCGGCCAGGCGCGCCTCTTGATAGCGTTGCTGCAGATTGGCAGTGAGTTGCTCGGCAACCGTGACGTTGCGCTCCAGGCGGGTCTCCTCCACCGCAAGGGGCGGGATCTCCCGTAAGCCCGCCGACGCGGCGTCCACGCGGTGCGACAGGTCGCCCTCCCGCACGCGTAATTCGTCGGCCAACGAGCGTGCCAGCGCGGGAATGGTTTGCTGCTCCAGCGCCGCCACCTCGCCGGCGAGCCGCCGCACGCCCGTGTTCTCGTCGGTATAGTGG
>DATLWA010000337.1:0-2413 GCA_035576905.1 Gemmatimonadales bacterium | reverse complement strand
ATCTCCTCGCGGCGATCCGCACGCGGACGGCACTGCCCGTGGCGCCGCGCGAGCGCGTCGTGACGCTGCAGTCGGCCGAGCTGTGGGACACCCCTTACCTCTATATGACGGGCCACGGGAACGTGCACTTCTCCGACGAGGACGTGCGCACGCTGCGCCGCTACCTCGAGCAGGGGGGCTTCCTCCACGCCGACGACAATTATGGAATGGACCAGTCGTTCCGGCGGGAGATCACGCGCGTCTTCCCCGATCATCCCATGGTCGACGTGCCGCTGTCCCACCCCATCTATCACCTCGTGTACGACTTCCCGAAGGGAATCCCCAAGATCCACGAGCATGACGGCCTCCCTGCCCAGGGGTTCGGCATCTTTTTGGGGGACCGCCTGGTCGTGTACTATTCCTATCAGTCGGATCTGGGTGACGGCTGGGAGGACCCCGATGTGCATCATGATCCACCGGAGCTGCACGAGGCGGCGCTCGAGATGGGTGTCAATCTCTTTACCTACGTCGTGAGCACGACCCGGTGACGGAAACCGCGCGCACGCTGCGGCACATCGGGCGCCCCCACGCGCGCGTCCGCGTCGCCGCGGCGCTGCTCGTGGGTGCCGGCGCAGCCCTCGCCGCCGCGGCCTTGGGCGCCTGGCTCGCGCCGTCGCTCGCCCTCGTCTTCCTGGCATGGATCGCCGTCGTCGCGGCGCTCGCCGGATCGTTTGTGATGGCGCGCCGCGCGTCGCGCAGCGCCGGCCCTGCGCCGCTCGCTGTCAGCGCGGAACACGCCGCGCACGCCCGGTGGGGCTCAGTCGCCGCGGTGCTCACCCCGCTGCCGCCGCGCGGCGCGAGCGCCGCACTGTTCGAGGCGGCCGACCGGCGTGCCGCGGCGCTGGTGCGCGGCGCCGCTTCGCCGCTGACACGCGATCTGCGCCGCACGACGCTGCGCGGGCTCGGCGCCGGCGTCCTCGCCGCCGCGGCCGGTGCGCTGCTGTTCGTCGCCGCCGATCCGGGAGCGGGGCGGGCGGCCGGGTTCTGGCATCCATGGCGGGCGCTGGAGCTGGCGCGCGCACCGCTCCGGTTGACGGTCGACCGCGAGCGGGTGCATCGCGGCGACACCATTGCGGCGTCGATCGGCGTTCCCGGGGCGAGCGGCGGACACGTCACATTGTGGTCGCGAGGGCCGGGAGAAACGTGGAAGGCGGCGCTCGTCTCCCTCGACTCTGCTGGTCAGGCAGTCCGCCGCCTCGGACCGCTCGATGGCGACCTGTGGGTCAAGGCGTCGAGCGGCGCGCGCCGGAGCAGCGTGGTGCATGTCGCCGTCGCAACGCCGGCGTTTCTCGCGGATTTGAGTCTGCAAGCGCGCTTCCCGAGCTACCTCAATCGCGCCGACGAGCCGCTCGTCGCCGGTCCCGACACCATGGCGCTGCCGGTGGGGACGGAGATCGTGGCGCGCGGCACGGCGAGCGTCGTGCTGGCCGGCGCGGCGTGGCATCTGACGAACGGCGCCGCGCGGACGCCGTTGCGTGCGGCGGGCCAGCGCTTCGACGGCGCATTCACGCCGGCGCACTCGGGCACGTGGGTGCTGTCGCTCGCAACCGCCGACGGCGCCCCGCTCGAAGACCAGCCGCCCGCGCTGGCGTTGCGGCTCGTGCCCGATTCCGCGCCGGTCGTCACCGTTCCGGTCCCGGGACACGACACCACGCTGCCGTTCTCGCTCGTGCAGCCGCTCGTGATCGACGTGCACGACGATCACGGGATCGCGCGCCTGTCGCTCGTGAGCTGGCGCGTCAGCCAGACGGGCAAGATCGGTGAGCCCGATCGCCAGGCGCTCGACGTGAGCGGCGCGGGAGACCGCGCGATCGTGCAGGGTGAGCTCGACGCGCAGCACCGCGGCCTGCTCCCCGGCGATACGCTGCGCTTCCGGGTGGAAGCGTGGGACAACGCGCCCGTCGCCCAGGAGTCGCGCAGCGCCGAGTTCGCGTTGCGGCTGCCGTCGCGCGAAGAGCTGCGCGCGGCGCAGCGCGACGCCGCCAACGACATCATCGCCGCGGCGGAATCGGTCGCGACCGCGCAGCGCCAGCTCGCCGACAAGACCAACGACCTGGCGCAGGAGCGCTCGCGATCGAACGACGCCGCGACGAGCGGACGGCAGCCACCGGCGCAGTCGGGTGGCACGCTGCCGTTCCAGACGAGCGAGCGGGCGCAGGAGGTGGCACGCCAGCAGGAAGCCGTGGGCCAGCGGGTGCAGGAGCTGGCGAAGGCAGTCGACGAGCTGGCGCGCGCGGCGCGCGCCGCCGGGATCGACGACACCGCCTTCCAGGCCCGGCTGCACGAAGTGCAGGAAATGCTGGGGCGCGCGCTGACGCCCGAGCTCGAGCAGCGGCTGCGCGATCTGCAACAGGCGTTGGCTCGGCTTGACCCT
>DATLWA010000336.1:0-2160 GCA_035576905.1 Gemmatimonadales bacterium | reverse complement strand
TTGAGCGCCATCATCCTGCAGGGCTCGTGCCTCGGCGGCGGCACCGTCGTCAATTACACCACGAGTTTCCACACGCCCGAGAACGTGTGCGAGGAATGGGCGCGCGAGCACGGTTTGCCGCACTTCGCGACGCCGGAGTTCACGCGCAGTCTCGACGCGGTGGCGCGACGTATCCATGTCACCACCGAAGCCGCCAAGCCCAGCGGGCGCGACGCGATCCTGATCCGCGGCCTCGCGCGCTGCGGCTGGCACCACGGCGTGCTGCCGCGTGACGTGCAGGGGTGCACCCAGGACGACACCTGCGGCTACTGCGGCTACGGCTGCCGCCGCGGCGCCAAGCAGTCCACGTTGCTCACCTACCTGCAGGACGCCGCGGACCGCGGCGCGCGCATCGTGACGCATGCCAATGTGCGGCGGGTGACGCTGGCGCTGGGCAAAGCCACGGGTGTCGAGGCAATGGTGCAGCCGCCGGGCGCGCATCGCGCGTATGCGCTGACGGTGCGGGCGCGCGCCGTCGTGGTCGCGTGCGGCTCGATCCATTCGCCCGCGCTGCTGTTGCGCTCCGGCGTGTCACTGCCGGCGTTGGGCCATCACCTGGCGCTGCATCCCGCCACGGCGGTGCTGGGCGACATGGAGGAGCCGGTGCGGCCCTGGACCGGCACGGTGCAGGCGCATTACTCCGACCAGTTCGCCGATCTCGACTCGGGCTACGGCTTCAAGTTCGAGACCGCGCCGATGCACCCGTCGCTGTTCGCGCTGGCGGTGCCGTGGGAATCGGGCGCCGCTCATCGACAGGCGATGACGCGTCTCTCCCAGACCACGTTGTGCGGGATTCTGTTGCGCGATCGCGACGGCGGCCGCGTGCGCGTGGACCGCGCGGGCAATCCGATCGTGCGTTATCGTTTGTCGCGTTACGATGCGCGGCACATGCGGCGCGCGTTCGCCGCGGCAGGCGAGCTGCTCGAGGCGGCCGGCGCCAAGGAGATTTCGTTGCCGCTGGCGCGTCGCGTCGCTTACCGGCCGGGGCCGGGTGCCCGCGAGCGCTGGCTCGCCGAGCTCGACCGCGTCGGTTCCGGGCCGAACCAGATGTTGATGGTCACGTTTCACCAGATGGCGTCGTGCCGCATGGGAGCGAGCGCCAAGACGTCGGTCGTCGACGCCCGCCACCAGGTGTGGAGCGTGCCCGGCCTGTATGTCGCGGACGCGAGTGTCTTCCCGACGTCGTCAGGCGTCAATCCGATGCTCACGATCATGGGCATGGCGCATCGCGCGGCCGGTGTGATCGCTGCCGAGCTGTGACACTGCTCTCAGGAGGGTCGATCGCATGTTCGTCGTCCTAGTCGCCAGTCTCGCGTTGCAGCAGCCCGTCGCCGATACGTCGCCGTTTCGCGCGCTCCCCTTGCCGGCGGCGAGCCGCGTGCGCAGCGCTTCGGGCGCACCGGGACCCGACTACTGGCAGCAGGAGGCGAGCTACACCATCCAGGCGACGCTCGACACGGCCACCCAGACGCTGCGCGGCAGCGAGCGCATTCACTACGTCAATCACTCGCCCGACTCGCTGCCGTTCGTGTGGATGCAGGTGGAGCAGAACATCTTCGCGGCGAACTCGATCACGTACACGCTGAACCAGCCGCCGCTCGTGTTCGCGGGCGGCGTATCGTTCGACTTCACCGGCAAGGGATTCATCGGCGGCGGCGTGATGGAGAAGTTCGAGGTGGCGGGCAAGCCGCTGGTGCGCACGCCCTACGGCACGATGATGCGGGTCGAGCTGCCGGCGCCGCTCGCGCCGGGCGCGGCGATCGATTTCGACATCGCCTGGCATTTCCCGATTCCGCCGTACGGCGGCGGCCGCATGGGGCGCATCGGCAACCGGTTGTACGAGCTGGGCCAATGGTACCCGCGGCTGGTCGTCTACGACGACGTCAACGGCTGGAATCCCCTGCCCTACATCGGCGCCGGAGAGTTCTACCTCGAGTACGGCGACTACGACGTCACGCTCACGGTGCCCGCGGGCTTCGTGCTGGGCGGCACCGGCACCGTGCAGAATCCCGAGGCGGTCTACACGGCCGATCAACGGGCCCGTCTCGCCCGCGCGCTGACGTCGGACTCGGCGGTCGGCATCATTACTCGCACGGAAGCCACCGCGCACGGCGCACAGCG
>DATLWA010000335.1:0-2974 GCA_035576905.1 Gemmatimonadales bacterium | reverse complement strand
GACGCCGCCTGGCGCCGCACTTCTCCCGAGCCGCCGCAGGTCTTGCACGTGATCGCGTCGCTGCCGGGCTTGGCGCCGGTGCCGCCGCAGGTGGTACAGCGGTCGAGCGTGCGCAGCCGCACCGTCTTGGTGGTACCGCGCGCCACCTCATCGAGCGTCAGCTCCAGCTCGACCTTCAGGTCCTGGCCGCGGCGGCGATCGCGGTGCGAGCGCTGGCCGCCGCCGAAGAACGCGTCGAACCCGCCCAGCCCGCCGAAGTCGCGCATGAAGACGTTGAGCGCTTCGGACAGGTCGAACGGCGAATACGCGCCGCCGCCCGCGCCGCGCACGCCCGCCTCGCCGTAGCGATCGTAGGCGGCGCGCTTGTCGGCGTCGCGCAGCACTTCGTAGGCCTCGGTGATCTCCTTGAACTTCACCTCGGCTTTTTCCTTGTCGCGCTCGTGGGCGTGGCGATCGGGATGGAATTCCATCGCGAGCTTGCGGTAGGCCTTCTTGATGTCGGCCTCCGCGGCGTCGCGCGGCACTCCCAGCACGGCGTAGTAGTCGCGGGCCATTACTGTTCGAGCAGCTCGCCCACCAGCCGGCTGGTGTGTTCGACCAGGGAGATGATCTTGTCGTACGGCATGCGCGTGGGGCCGAGCACGCCGATCACGCCGGACAAGGCGCCCGAGCGGTACGGCGAGGTCACGAGCGTGAACGGCGCGAGCCGCGGATCGCTGTGCTCGCTGCCGATCGTGATCGTGGGGCCCGAGACGTGGCGCTCCGCCAGAGCGCGGCGCAGCAGGTCGCGGCGATCGGTCACTTCGATCAGGTCGTGCAGCCGCTCGCTGCTGGCGAACTCGGGCTGCGCGGCGAGCGGCGTCGTGCTGCCCAGCACCACGCCCGCGCCGCCGGGAATCCCGGCGGGCATGTCGAACAGCTCGTCGGCTTCCTGCACGAAAATATTGAGCAGCTGACCCGCTCCGGCGTCGGGTGTGGCGTCGCGCAGCCGCTCGGCGAGGGAGCTGCGAATCTCGCGCAGCGACAGCCCCGCCAGCCGCTCGTTCAACACCACCGCCACCTGCACCACCGCGTCGGCCGCCATGTGGGCCGGCACTTCGACGAAGATCGTGCGCACCAGGCCGCTCTTGAGCGTCAACGCCAGCAGCAGGCGCTCAGACGACACCTGGATCAGATCGAGCCGCTCCAGCACCGCATCCTCGATGAACGATGGGCTCACCGCCACGCCCAGCTCTTTGGTCAGGACGCCCAGCACCTGCGCCGCGCGACTGAGGATCTCCTCGATGGCGGCGCCGTGGTCCCGCAGCTCGTCGCGCAGGTGCTGCGCCTCGCTCACCGGGACGGCGGCGGGCCGCATCAGGATGTCGACGTAGACGCGATAGGCGAGATCGGTCGGAATGCGGCCGGCGGAGGTGTGGGGGTGGTAGAGGTACCCCTTCTCCTCCAGGTCGCTCATCGTGTTGCGGATGGTGGCGGCGGACAGACCGAGACTCGAGTGCCGGGATATAGTCCGACTCCCCGCCGGTTCGGCGGTTTGCACGTAGGTCTCGATGACGGCTTCGAGAACCAGGCGCTCGCGGTCGCTCAGAGTTGTGCGTTGCATGATGGCAACTGCTTTGTGTGAAACAATTTACGCAGCGTCGGGGGCGCCGGTCAAGTCACGCACCAGCGCATCGAGGCGAAGCCAGCCCTCGGGCGTGCAAAAGATGCGGCCCTCGCGTTCCACGACCCAGCCGGCGGAGCGCCAGATGGGCAGATGGGCGGATGGGCTGGCGGGCAGCTCCATGCCGCCATCGGTCCGCAGCGCGAGATAGATGTCCTCGATGCGGCGCTGCGCGCTGGTGAGCAGCTCCTCGGATGCGACGGGCGAGCGGCCCGCGGTGATGGCGCGGCGGTAGTCCTCCCATGCCGGGAGATTCCAGCGGCGCATGCGGCCGTCGAACGAGTGGGCAGCGGGGCCGAGGCCCGTGTACGAATGGCCGGACCAGTAGGCCGAGTTGTGTTGCGAGCGTTGACCGTCGCGCGCAGCATTGGAGACTTCATAGAAATGATAGCCCGCGGCGGCGAGCCGCTCGTGCGCCAGCAAGTACTCGTCGGCGTAGCGATCGTCGTCGGGGGCGCTGGTGGCGCCGCGCGAGATCCAGCGCGCCAGTGGGGTGCGCTCCTCGACGGTGAGCCCGTAGAGCGACAAGTGCGCGGGCGCCAGGGCGATGGCGCGATCCAAGTCATTTGGCCAGTCGCGCTCCAGCTCCACGGGCAGGGCGAAGATCAGATCGAGCGAGATGTTCGTGATGCCAGCGCGCCTGAGATTGTCGACGGCCACACCGATCCGCGCGGCGTCGTGCGTGCGGTGCATCCATTGCAGAGCGCGGTCGGAAAATGATTGGGCGCCGAGGGAGACACGATTGACGCCGGCAGCGCGCCAGGCGGTGGCTTTCTCGGGCGTTACGTCGTCGGGATTGGCTTCGAGGGTTATTTCGACGGCGTCGAGAGAAGGCAGAATCGTGCCGATCGCATCGGCCGGGAGCAACGACGGTGTCCCCCCGCCGAGGTAGATCGTGTGGGGCTCACCCCCGGGCGCCGCCCCGGCGCCAGCCGCCCGAACGGCCGCCCATTCGCGACGGATGCAGTCGACGTATTGCTCGACGGGCAGATTCTTCCGGACGGCGATCGAGAAGTCGCAGTACGAACAACGACGCACGCAAAAAGGGGCGTGGATGTATAAGTGCACGGTGGGAAGTTAACAGTCCGCAGTGTAGTTCCCAGACGCCAAGTTGCCAGTGGTTACCGCAAGTTGCCAGGAGGACTCAGACTCTTGTGAACTGCATGCCGGGTTCTTGTCGCACGAGGCCCCGTAGTTCGAGCTCCGTCAGCGCGATGAGCACGGCAGGTGGCGCCGCTTGGGCATTGATCGCGAGCGCGTCTATATGCCGGCGCTCGGCCAGCTGATTCCACAAGCTCAGCTGCAGCGGGG
>DATLWA010000334.1:0-5792 GCA_035576905.1 Gemmatimonadales bacterium | reverse complement strand
CCGCGACTTGAAGGTGGACAACGTGCTGTTGCATTCCGACGGCAGCGCCGTGATCACCGATTTCGGCATCGCGCGGGCGGTCTCGGGCTACGTCGCCTCCACCGGCGTCAACATGACGATCGGCACGCCCCACTACCTCTCCCCGGAGCAGGCCCAGGGCCGGCCGCTCGATCCCCGCGCCGACTTCTACGCGCTGGGCGTCACGCTCTACAAAGCGGCGAGCAACGAGGTGCCGTTCACGTCCAACGACTGGTTCGAGCTGGCCCGGATGCACGTGGAGGAGCCGCCGCCGTCGCTCCGCAAGAAGCGGCCCGAGATCTCGAAACGGTTCGAGCGCGTGGTGTTCAAGTGCCTCGGCAAGCACCCCGACGACCGTTACAAGAATGCCAGCGAGCTGCTGGCGGACCTCGAAGACGTCGAAGCGAAGCATCGCGCCACCGTGGAGATCGGCGTGGCGCCGCTCGGTACCAAGCAGCAGCTGGCGATCACGGGCGAGCTGCGGCCGCGGCAGGGTCCGCGTCTGCTGGTGATCGGTGGATTGGCGCTAGCGTTGCTACTGTTGATCGGGCTGGTGGTCAAGCTGATGCGCTGAACATGCGCCGCACCGCCGCTACGATACGGGCAACGAACGACGTCTTCCGTTCCCCGTTGTCCATTGCGGGCGGATCAACGTCCACCGTTTCCCGCTTGCCGCCGCCTGCCAGCGCCGCCTCCACCGCCCGCTTCAGCTCCGCCTCGTAGGCTTTCGGGAACTCGCGCTGCGCCAAACGAATCTCGAAGCCCGGCTTGCCCGGTGAGCCCACGAGCTCGACCAGCCCCGGCGCGGCGCGCTCGATGACATCCATCACCGGCCGCAACCCTTCCCGCTTCCCCTTCGCCTCCCGATAGTACGCCTCGGCGACGACGGCGACGACGCGCGTGGCCTTCTCGCGCCCCGCGACGTAGGCCGCGAGGACGTCGTTAATGGAAGAAGCTGCGGACGACATCGTTCCCGATCGCGAAGATCATCAAACAGACCAGCAGGACGAAACCGATCTGCTGCAGGCGCATCCGCACGTTCAACGGCAGGGGGCGGCGGCGCACGCCCTCCGCCAGCACGAATACAACTTGCCCGCCGTCGAGCAGCGGGATGGGCAACAGATTGAGCACGGCCAGGTTCACGGAGAAGAACGCCAGGAAGTCGAGGAAACGCTCCAACCCGAGCCGCGCCACCTGCCCCGAGACCTGCGCGATGAGAATCGGCCCGCCGATTTCGCGCACCGACAGCTCCCCGACCACGAGACTCTTCAGCATGCCGGCCACGACGCGCACCCGGAACGCCACCTGCGCCACCCCGGCCCGCGCGGCTCCGGCCAGCGTCTGCCGCACGTGCATCACCGGCGGGTCGCGCTCGGCGCCGATCTGACCGTAGATCTTGGGCCGTGGCGACGTCGAGTCCTTCTCCACCTGCCGCTCCGGCGTCACAACCAGATGTACCAACGCGTCGCCGCGCAACACGTCGAACTGGACGGCCTTGTCCGGGCTGCCCCACAGCACGTGCAACACGACGCTCCACGACCGGGCCGTGTCGCCGTTCACCTGCACGATCATGTCGCCGACCCGCAGGCCCGCCCGGCTGGCGGGCATCCCCGGTACGACGACGCCGACGCGCGGCGGCTCGAGCCAGGCCAGCGCCCGCAGCAACGCCACGCGCGTCCGCTCGCTGGAATCGACGCGCACGACGAGCGGCGCGGCGCGGCCCGCGACGTCGAAGCGCAGCTCACCGGCCTGCTGCAGCACGGCCTCCTGAATCGCATCCAGACTGCGGACGGTGTCGCCGTTGATACGGAGGATCTGATCACCGAAATGCAGCTGCGCGAGCGCCTGCGCCCCGGCGGGAAGCTGGCTCGCGGCTACCGAATCGATCGTCGTCGTCGCCAGCTCCGGCGTGCCGATGGTCGCCGCCATCGTGGCGTAGATCACGAACGCCAGCACGACGTTCATCGTGACACCGGCGAGCAGCACGACGAGCCGCGCCCACACGGGCTTACGATCGAAGGCGCGGGCGGGATCGACTGCTTCCGTGGGCCGGCCGCCTTCGAGGTCGCCCGCGATTCCCTCCTGCTCCTCCATGCCCGCCATCTTCACGTAGCCGCCCAGGGGCAGCATCGAAATCCAATACTCGGTCTCGCCGCGGCGCACGCTCACGAGCGGCTTGCCGAAGCCGAGGGAAAACCGCAGCACCTGCACGCCCACGGCCTTCGCGGCGATGAAGTGCCCCAGCTCGTGCACGAAGATCAGCACGCCCAGGACGACGATCACCGCGCCGATCGTCAGGAGCACGCGGCCTCCTCGGCGAGCCGCCGCGCTTCGGCGTCCGCGGCGAGCACGGTGGCGAGCGACGCCACGGGCACCGCCTGCCAGCGGTCGAGCACCGCCGCGATGACCTCCGCGATGCGGCCGAAGGTGATCTTCCCCTCGAGGAAGCGCGCCACCGCGACTTCGTTGGCCGCATTGAAGGCGGCCGGCGCGGTCCCGCCGGTCACGCCCGCGGCGCGACCCAGGGCGTACGCGCGAAACAGGTCGGGGTTGAGCGACTCGAAGGTGAGCGCCCCCGCCACAATGGGATCGAAGCGCCGCGTGCCGCTGTCGGCGACGCGCGCGGGATGCGTGAGGGCGTAGAGAATCGGCAGCTCCATCGTCGGGAAACCCACCTGGGCCAGCACTGAGCCGTCGACGAACTCGACGAAGGCGTGCACCACGGATTGCGGGTGCACCACGACGTCGACGGATTCAAACGGCAGATCGAACAAGAAGTGCGCTTCGATCACCTCGAGCGCCTTGTTGACCAGGGTGGCTGAGTCCACGGTGATCTTCCTGCCCATCTTCCACGTCGGATGCTGCAGCGCCTCGGCGACGGTCGCGGTGGCGGCGCGACTCGCTTCCCACGTGCGGAACGGGCCGCCCGACGCCGTGAGGATCAACCGCGCGACTTCGGCCGGCCGGCGCCCGGTGATGCACTGCAGCACCGCGCTGTGCTCGGAATCGACGGGCACGATCTCACCGCCGCCCTCGCGCGCCGCCTGCCGCACCAGCTCGCCCGCCATGACCAGCGTCTCCTTGTTGGCGAGCGCCACCCGCTTGCCGGCGCGCAGTGCGGCGAGGGTCGCTTCGAGCCCCGCGGCGCCGACGATGCCGTTCACCACGATTCGTACGTCGGGGTGCGTCGCCGCCTCGATCAGCGATTCCTTCCCCTTCCCGGTACCGCGTGCCCCATTCGACCCATTGACCAGACCCACGAACGCGGGGCGCCACTCTTTGGCCTGCTGCTCGAGCAGCTCGCCGTTGGAATGCGCCGTCAGCGCCACCACGCGGAAGCGGTCGCGCTGCCGCGCCAACACCTGCAAGGTGGAGCACCCGATGGAGCCGGTGGAGCCGAGAATCGCGACGCCGGTCGTCATATCAGGCCGAACAGCTTGAACAGTCCCGCCGATGCCGGGAGCACGAAGTAGAGCGAGTCGAGCCGGTCGAGCACGCCGCCGTGCCCGGGAATCAGGCTGGACGAGTCCTTCACGCCGGCTTCGCGCTTGAATAGCGACTCGGCGACGTCCCCGACCTGCGCGAGCAGTCCCACCATCGCTCCCACGGCCAGGAGCTCCCACACGTACAGGTGCCAGCCGAAGCGCGGCAACACCAGCCCCCCGATGAGGAACGACCCCGCGACCGCGCCCAGCAGGCCGCCGACCGCGCCCGCCCACGTTTTGTTGGGCGAGACCACGGGCGCCAGCTTGCGCCCGCCGATCGTCGTGCCGGCCGCCATCGCGGCGGTGTCGCAAATCCACGTGAGGGCGAGCGGGAACAGCACCAACCACGCGAACGGCCAATTGCGCTCGGGCGCGTCCGCGCCGTGGCGGATCGCGATCAAGAACGCCGGCAGCGCCGACGCATACAGCGGGCCGAACACGGTCACCGCCACCGCGGCGAGCGGGCGCTGGTCGGGCCCGCGGTACGTGAGCGCGGCGCCCAGGACCAGCATCAGCCACATCGCGCCGGCGAAGATCGCGGGCTCGGCCCAGTGCAGCTCGGAGCCCTTGGCCCAGTAGGTGGCGAGCGGGATCATCGCCGCCGCCAGGTACCCGGGCTCTGTGAGCGCCGCCACGCCCTGGCGCCGCGCCAGGTCGTACACCTCGCGGGCGCCCAGCACGCCCAGGACCGCGAGCAGCGCCGCCAGCAGCCAGCCGCCCTGCCAGATGATCAGGACGGTCAACGGAATGGCGACGCCCGCGAAGGCGATGCGCTGCAGCAGGTTCTTGGACATCACGCCGTGACGTTACCGAATCGCCGGTCGCGCCGCTGATAGTCGAGGATCGCTTCGAACAGGTGGCGCCGCGTGAAGTCGGGCCACAGCACGGGCGTGACGTACAGCTCGGTGTAGGCGAGCTGCCACAGCAGGAAGTTGGACAGGCGCCGCTCACCCGACGTGCGGATCAGGAAATCGGGGTCGCCCCAGGGCGCCGTGTAGAGGTGCTGCTGGATCGCGTCCTCGTCGAGGTCTTCGAGCCGCTTGCTGCCCTTCAGGACTTCCTCGGCGAGCAACCGGGCGGCGCGCGCCAGCTCCGCCCGCGACGAATACGAGATGCAGAGGTTCAACGCCAGCCGTGTGCCGCTCGCCGTGTCGCGCTCGGCGCGCTCCACCGCGCCGCGTGCCCCGGGGCCGAGCCGCGTGCGGTCGCCCAGCACGTGCACCGCCACGCCCTGGCGGCGCAGCTCTTCCACTTCCTTGGCGATGTACTCCTCCAGCAGGCTCATCAAGGCGGAGATCTCGCTGGGGGGGCGCTGCCAGTTTTCGTCGGAGAACGCGAACAGCGTGAGGACTTCGATGCCCGCTTCGATCGCGCCTTCCACCGCCTCGCGCACGGCCTTCATGCCGGCGCGGTGGCCGAGGGGCCGCGGCAGGTGGCGTTCGCGCGCCCAGCGCCCGTTGCCGTCCATGATGACGGCGACGTGGCGCGGAATGGCGCCGTTGAGCTTGAGCTGCGAGAGGAGATCGTCGGACATCTCAGACCTCGAGGATCTCCGCCTCCTTCGCCTTCAAGACCTCGTCGATCGCTTTCAAGTGATCGTCGTGCAGCTTCTGCGCGTCCTTCTCGCCGTGCTTCTTCTCGTCTTCGGAGACGTGCTCGGCCTTCTTGATCTTGTTGATGGCCTCGGCGCGCGCGTGCCGCACGGCCACGCGCCCTTCTTCGGCGTACTTGTGAACGACTTTCACCAGCTCCTTGCGGCGCTCTTCGGTGAGCGGCGGCAGGGGGATGCGGATGATGTTGCCGTCGTTCGACGGCGTGAGGCCCAGCTCGGACGACTGGATCGCCTTCTCGATCGCCTTGAGCAGGCCTTTGTCCCACGGCTGCACCGTGAGCAGCTTGGGCTCTGGCGCGGCGATGCCCGCCACCTGGTTCAACGGCATCTCGTTGCCGTACGCTTCCACGCGCACGAGATCGAGCAGCGCGGTGCTCGCCTTGCCGGTGCGCACGGTGCCGAATTCCCGTTTCACGGCTTCGACCGCTTTGTCCATCAGCTGTTTGGCGTGCTTGATGTGATCGGCGAGACCACCTGAGGGTGCAGGAGTCATTGGACGATCGTGCCGACGCGCTCTCCGGCCAGAACCCTGGCCGTCGCGCCGGGCTGGTTGATGTTGAACACCACGATGGGGAGCTTGTTCTCTTTACACAACCCGAACGCGTTGGCGTCCATCACCGCGTAGCCTTTGACGAGTGCTTCCTGAAACGTGATCGCCGGGAGGAATTTGGCCGACG
>DATLWA010000333.1:0-4046 GCA_035576905.1 Gemmatimonadales bacterium | reverse complement strand
CCCGACACCGTGGTCGTGCGGCCCGGGGAAACGCGCACTGTCCGCTTTCGGCTCGACGCGCCCGGCACGTTCTCCTACTGGGGCACCACGACCGGCCGCTCGTTCGCAGGACGCACGCACGAAGACGCTCAGCTTTCCGGCGCAATCGTCGTGGATCCGCCCGGTCGCGCCGCCCCAGCAGACCGCATTCTCGTCATCGGCGAGTGGGCGGATACTCTGGGCAGCGAGACAGTGCGTTTCCGCAACCGCCTCCTGCTGGTGGTGAACGGCCGCTCGTGGCCGCATACCGAGCGGCTGCTCTACACCGTGGGAGACACCGCCCGTCTGCGGGTGATCAACTTGTCCGCCGACGTCCATCCCATGCATCTGCACGGTTTCTTTTTCTCCGTGGACAGCCGCGGGGACGGCTCGGGGGACACCACCTACGCGCCGCAGGATCGCGATACCGTCGTCACGCAGCTGCTGCGGCCCTTGGGTACGATGGCGATCACGTGGGTGCCTGATCGCGCGGGCAACTGGCTCTTCCATTGTCACGTGCCGCAGCACTTCGGCCCGCGCGGCTCGCTCGGCATGGCGCTACCGGGGACCGCGCCCGACATGATTCCGGCGGCTCCAGCCACCGGCCACCACAGTGGACGTGGGATGAACGGCCTGGTGGTCGGCATCACGGTGCGCCCGCGGCCGGGACGGGCGGTTCCCGAAACGAGCGAGACCGGACCGCGTCGCCACTTGCGCCTCGTCGCGCGGGCGAACGCCGGCAGCACGCCCGACTGGCCGTTCTACGCGTTCGCGTTGCAGGAGGGACCTGCCGAACCGCCGCCCGACTCAGGTCACCAGGCCGGGCCTCCCATCGTGCTCACGCGCGGGGAGCCGGTGAGCATCACGGTCGTGAACCGCACGCCGGAGGCGACGGCGGTGCACTGGCACGGCATCGAGTTGGAGAGTTATTACGACGGCGTAGCGGGTTTCAGCGGCAGCGACACGCATCCGGCGCCGGCGATCGCGCCGGGAGACTCATTCGAGGCCCGCTTCACCCCGCCGCGAGCCGGCACGTTCATCTATCACACCCACGTCGACGAGCTGCGGCAGGAGCCCGCGGGCCTGTCGGGTCCCCTCCTCGTGCTGGAGCCCGGATCCCGCTACGACACGACCGCGGACCGGGCGATCCTTATTTCGTCGCCGGAGGACCCGAAGATCGACGCGCACGCCATCTTGTGGAACGGGTCCCTCACGCCCGCACCACTCAGTTTGCGAGTCGGCGTCCCGATGCGCCTGCGGTTCATCAACATCACCGTGGGCCGGCCGGGAATTCGATTGGAGCTGCTGAACGGCACTGACCTCGCGACGTGGCGGGTGATCGCCAAGGACGGCGCCACGCGGCCGGCCAGCCGGGCGGGGCCGCGACCGGGCCGGCAGATGATCTCGATCGGAGAGACGGTGGATGTGGAGATCACGCCCGCGGCGCCCGGCGACTTGCGCGTGGAAGTGCGGACGGCTCAGAACGCGCTGCTGGGTGTGCTGCCGCTGCATGTAGCGCCCTAGCGCGGTTAGCTTTAGGCGCCTTCAACAACGCGATTCCATGCTCTCAAAGATCACCGTCGTCGGCGCGGGCAACGTGGGCGCCACCACCGCCCAACGCCTCGCCGAGAAGAGTCTCGCGCGCACCGTCGTCCTCGTCGACGTCATCGAGGGCGTTCCCCAGGGCAAGGGTCTCGACCAATGGGAGTCGGCGCCGATCGAAGGCTTCGACACCCGGGTGATCGGCGCCAACGACTACGGGCCCGCCGCCGGCAGCGAAGTCTTCGTCGTCACCGCCGGCATCGCGCGCAAGCCCGGCATGAGCCGCGACGACCTGGTGCGCACCAACGCCGACATCGTCAAGCAGGTCTCGCAACAGATCAAGCAGACCTCGCCCAACGCGATCGTGATCGTGGTCTCCAATCCGCTCGACGTGATGTGCTGGGTGACGAAACAGGTGACGGGCTTCCCGCGCGAGCGCGTGTTCGGCATGGCGGGCGTGCTCGACACGGCGCGGTACCGCTCGTTCCTGGCCGAGGCGCTCGACGTGTCGGTCGACGACATCCAGGCGATGGTGTTGGGCGGCCACGGCGATACCATGGTGCCGCTCATCTCCTACACGACGGTGTCGGGTATCCCGGTCACGCAGCTGCTCGATAAGGCCAAGCTCGACAAGATCGTCGACCGCACGCGCAACGGCGGCGCCGAGATCGTGGCCTTCCTCAAGACGGGCTCGGCGTACTACGCGCCGTCGGCCGCGGCGGTGCAGATGGTCGAGTCGATCGCGCTCGACAAGAAGCGCGTGCTGCCGTGCGCCGCGTGGCTCGAGGGCGAGTACGGGCTCTCCGGGATCTACTGCGGCGTGCCGTGCAAACTCGGCCGCAAGGGACTGGAGCAGATTCTGCAGGTCGAGCTGTCGGCCGATGAAAAAGCGGCGCTCGCGAAATCCGCGAACGCCGTGAAGGAAACGATGGCGGCGGTGAAGCTCTAAGCCGCGCCCGACCAGTCCCGCCCCGACGGGGGCGGCAACAGCGTCGCCTTCAACAGGTCGCGGTTCAGCCGCGCGATGAAGTCGACGCTGATTTCTTTGGGGCACGCGGCCATGCACTCGCCGTGGTTGGTGCAGGCGCCGAACCCCGCTTCGTCCATCACGTCCACCATCTTCGCCACGCGGTCGTAGCGCTCGGGCTGCCCCTGGGGCAGGGTACCGAGGTGGCTCACTTTGGCGGCGACGAACAGCATCGCGGACGCGTTGGGACAGGCGGCCACGCACGCGCCGCAGCCGATGCACGCGGCGGCATCCATCGCCAGATCGGCATCGCGCTTGGGAACGGGGACGGCGTTCGCCTCGGGCGCGCTGCCGGTGCGCGCCGTGATGAAGCCGCCCGCCTGGACGATGCGGTCGAACGCGGTGCGGTCCACGACCAAGTCCTTCACGATGGGAAAGGCCTTGGCCCGCCACGGCTCGACCCAGATCTCGTCGCCGTCCGTGAACAGCCGCATGTGCAGCTGGCACGCCGTCGTGGCCTTGTGCGGTCCGTGCGGCCGGCCGTTGATCACCACGCCGCAGCTGCCGCAGATGCCCTCACGGCAGTCGTGATCGAAGGCCACCGGCTCCTGCTTCTGCCGGATCAGGTCCTCGTTCAACATGTCGAGCATCTCGAGGAACGACATGTCAGGCGTCACGCCCGTCACCGCGTAGCGGACGAAGTCGCCGGTCACGGCGGGGCCGGCCTGGCGCCAGACGTGCAGAGTCAGGTCCATTACTTGTAGCTCCGCTGGGCGAGATGCACGTGCTCGAATGCGAGCGGCTCCTGCTCGAGTTTGGGCTCCTGACCCACACCGGTGAACTGCCACGCGGCGACGTAGGAGAAGCGCGCGTCGTCGCGCTTGGCTTCGCCCTCGGGTGTCTGGTATTCCTCGCGGAAATGCCCGCCGCAGGATTCCTCGCGCTGCAGCGCGTCGCGGCACAGCAGCTCGGCAAACTCGAAGAAATCGGCGACCCGACCCGCTTTCTCGAGCGACTGGTTGAAGTCCTCGCCCTTGCCGCCCACGTAGACCTCTTTCCAGTAGCGCTCGCGCAGCTCGCGCACCTGCGCCATCGCCTCCTTCAACCCCGCCGCGTTGCGCGACATGCCGCAGGCATTCCACATCAGCGTGCCCAGCTCGCGATGGAAGGAATCCACGCTGCGGTTGCCGTTCACCGCCAGCAGCTTCTTAGTCCGCTCGGCGACGTCGGCCTCGACTTTCCGGAACTCCGCATGCTCGGGCGTCACCTTGGCGAGCTTCGCCTGCGCGAGGTAATCGCCGATGGTGTAGGGCAGGATGAAGTAGCCGTCGGCCAGCCCTTGCATCAGGGCGCTCGCGCCCAGGCGATTGGCGCCGTGGTCTGAGAAATTCGCCTCGCCGATCACGTGCAGGCCCGGGAGGTTGCTCATCAAGTTGTAGTCCACCCACAGGCCGCCCATCGTGTAATGCGGCGCCGGGTAGATCTTCATCGGCACGCGATACGGATCCTCGCCCGTGAT
>DATLWA010000332.1:0-3849 GCA_035576905.1 Gemmatimonadales bacterium | reverse complement strand
CAGACGTATCCGGTCACCGGATTCACGAGCTCGTTCGCATCCGTGCGCGACCAGACGGAGGGCGCGGCGTTGGCGCCGAGGTGCGAGTGGTCGTCGATGATGCCGGGCGTCACGTACTTGCCCGTGCCGTCCACCACGATCGCGTCGGCCGGCGCCTGCACGCTCGCGCCCACCGCCACGATGCGGCCGTCCTTGAAGAGGATCGAGCCGTTGGCGATTTCCTGGCCCGCCGCGGTCATGATGGTCGCGTTCTTGATGAGCACCGGCGGATTGGCGTGCCGCTGGTACGTGGACGGGTATTGCGGCCGGTCGACGCTGCTCGAATCGGCGCTGGCCGGCGCAGCGGGCTTGTTGCCCGCGGGTGGCGCCGCCTGCGGTTGCTGCGCCGGGCGGGCGCCCGCCGAGGCGCACGCGGCCGCCAGGACGAGGAGAGTGGCGAGACTCACACGCATTGGTGTTGCCTCCTGAGGGGTCACTTCACCAGCTCGAACGAAATCGGCGTGCCGACAAATTCGATCCGCACGATGCGGCGCGGCGTGTCCCGGGTGACGTGCATCAGCACCGTGCCCTGGCCGCCGGACACCTCGACGCGGTAGGCGACGAACTTGCCGGCAGGCACGGTCACGGTGTCTATCCCTGCGACCTTGAACTGCATCAGGCCGGCGCGGCCGGCGTCGCCGGAGAAGACGTTGAGGTTGACGGTCTTGTTGGGCCCGAGGGCCAGCGCTGGCACGATCACATGCAACGCGCCTTCGTCGTACGTTCCCGCCGCGAGCGTCGTGTCGACGTCCACCGTGGTGGGTGTGCCTGTGGGTTGCGGGGAGACGATGCGACCCTTCACACGCCCGCCACCGTAGGTCAGATGCGTCTCGCTCGCCTGGCCCTGCGTCGTGCCGCTCACGTCGGCCTGCGTGACGGACCAGTCGGCTGGGGCGAAGTGAATCGTGCTCTGGCGGTGCAGGGCGCCGCCGCCGAGATCGAGGACGGCGCGGAAGACGATCGAATCACCGCTGATCAGAGTGGTGGTCGTCTCGTAGCCGACGGGCCGGCCCTGGGCCAGCGCCTGAAAGCTGTCCGCGCGCGTGACGAGCTGCGCGTGGTCCAGCACCGGCACGCCGGCGGTCGGGTGCAGGTCGCTCAACGTCAACGGCTTGCCGTCCACGTCCACGAGACGGACCGGTGCGATGGCACTGAGCTTGTCGTACAACGCTTCGGCGTCACCCACCACCACGATGGTCAGCGCCTGGCGTTTGATCACGCGCTGCGCGGCAGCCCGCGCCTGCGCCGCGGTGACGGCATTGAGCCGCTCGCGATAGCGCTGCAAGTAGTCCGCGGGCAACCCGAGCAAGCTCGCGTTCGCGAGCTGCGACGCGATCTGACTCGGCGTCTCGATCACCAGCGGGAACGAGCCCACCAGGAAGCCCTTCGCGCCGACCAGCTCCGAGTCGGGCGCCGGCTCGGTCCGCATGCGGTCGAGCTGATGCAGCAGCTCCTTGAGAGCGCTGTCCGCGACGGCCGTGCGCGTCTCGGCGGTCGCCTGGAAGTAGCCCACCCCGCGGTGACGCCGCAGCGCCGAGTACGACCCGTAGGTCCACCCGTGCTGCTCACGCAGAATGAGGAAGAGCCGCGAATCGGCGCCGCCGCCCAGAATCTGGCTGGCGATGCGCGCGGCGTAGTACCCGGAATCCGCGGGGCCGAACGTGAGGTTACCCGCCACGATGTTCGCCTGAACCGAGCCGGCCCGGTGCACCAGAAGAATATCCGTGCTGCGCTTGGTGCTCACCGCGGGCGGCGTGACCACCGCCGGCGCCGCACCGGTCCAACCCGCGAACGTCTTGAGGGCGAGCGCCTTCGCCTGCGCCATCGTGACGTCGCCTGCCACGACGAGCAGGGCGCCTGCGGGCTTGAGCCGCGTGGCGGCGAAGCGCGCCACGTCGGCCCGAGTGATCGCGTGATAGCTGTCGGCGGTGGGACTGCGGCCGTACGGATGCCGGCCGTAGAGTTCCTTCGAGAAGAAACGCCCCGCCACCTCGCCCGGATCGGACAGCGCCAGCTGCAGCGCCGAGAGCGCCCGCGTGCGCGTCAACTCGACCTCGGGGGCGGGGAATGTCGGCCGCCGCACCACGTCGCCGACCAACTCGAACGCCAGCGGCAGCTGATCGCTCAGCACGTCCGCCGAGACGGTCAGGAAGTCCTCGTCCGCCGCGGCGCCGAGCGAGCCACCCACGCCTTCCACGGTGGACGAGAGCTGCTCGGCGGTGCGCGTGCCGGCGCCCTTGGTGAGCAAGTCCGCGGTAAGACCCGAGAGGCCCTCCTTGCCGGCCGGGTCGTACAGTGCACCCGCGCGGAAGGCGATCGTCACCGAAGCCACCGGCTGCTCGTGGTGCGCAACCACGATCAACCGCACGCCGTTGGGGAGCAGCGCCTGCTCGAACGGCGGGAACCGCACCGGTGCGAGCGGCGCCGGGGCGGGCGGGTGAGCCGGGAAAGAATCTTGCGCGCACAGGCCGGCGGTCACCGCGACCGCCAGCGCGAGCACGAGCACGCGCGCCCTCACTGCCCACCTCCCGACTGCGCCGCCGCAGGTTTGACGAGCACCACCACCACGTTGGCCGGGTCGAGATACTTCGCCGCCACGCGCTGGATGTCGTCCGCGCTCACGCCCAAGAGGGCGGTCAGGTCGGTATTGATCTCGGCAATCGAGCCGTGGAACAGGTCGTAGTGATGCAATTCTTCCGCCTTGTCGATCGTGGTCTCGCGGCCGTGTACGAAGCCCGCGCGGACCGTGTTCTTGGCCTTGGTGAGCTCGTCGGCCGAGACGCCGCGCGCGCGGATGCTGTCCAGCTGCGCGGCGAGCAACGTGTCCACCCGCTCGATGCCCACACCCTGATTGGAGATGCCGAACACGACGAACACGCCCGGACCGCGGCGCACGCTCGGGACGAAGCTGCCGGCCTGGACCGCCGCCTGATCGTGCCGCACCACGGACACGTTGAGCCGCGAGCTCTCGCCCTGGCCCAGAATGATGTTGAGGAGCTCGAGCGCCGGCGTGTCGGCGTCGCTGTGCTGCGGGATCCGGTAGAAACGGATCGACGCCGGCAGATTGGCGTGGGCGTCGGCCACCGCGACCGTCCGCGGTCCCGGCGCGAGTTTCCAGTTGCAGGTCACCGGGGCCGCCGCGGCATGCCGCGGGATCGAGCCGAAGTACTGCGTGACCAGCCGCTGCAGCTCGGCGGGTTGGAAGTCGCCCACTACCGCGATGGTGGCGTTGTTGGGCGCGTAGTACGTGTCGAAGAACGCCTGGACGTCCGCGACCTTGGCGGAATCGAGGTCGTCCATCGAGCCGATGACGGTGTGGGAGTAGGGGAAGCACGCCGTGCTGTCGAACGGCATCGTCGTGCCGTCCTGGAAGGCTGCGGCGTATGGTTGATTGTCCACGCCCAGGCGCCGCTCCTCTTTCACGGTCTGGCGCTGATTCTCGAAGTTGTCCTGCGTGATTGCGAGCGAGCGCATACGGTCGGCCTCGAGCCAGAGCGCGAGGTTGAGCCGGTTGGAGGGCACGGTCTCGTAGAAGTTGGTGCGCTCCTCGGTGGTGCTGCCGTTGACGTTGCCGCCGGCGCGCTCCACCAGCTGCAGGTGCTCGGACTTCTTCACGTGGGCCGAGCCCTGGAACATCATGTGCTCGAACAGGTGGGCGAAGCCGGAGCGGCCGGCGCGCTCGTTGCGCGAGCCGGTGTTGTACCACACGTCCACGCTCACGATCGGCGTCGAGTGGTCTTCCGAGTAAATCACCCGGAGGCCGTTGGCGAGCGCGAAGGTGTCGTAGGTGATGCGGCCCGACTGCGCCGC
>DATLWA010000331.1:0-3683 GCA_035576905.1 Gemmatimonadales bacterium | reverse complement strand
AGAGATAGTTGCGCCAGCCTTTGAGCAGCGCGAAGCTCGGCACGTGGTCGCCCGTGGCGAGCGCCCGCGCCAGAATCGGCAGGTCCTTGCCGACGAGTTGTTCCTGCAGGTTGATGGTGTTGGTCGAGACGACGGTGCGCTCGCCGTTCTCGCGCGCCCACAGCAACGCCGGGGCGAGATAGGCGAACGACTTGCCGACGCCCGTCCCCGCTTCCAGCAGCGCGATGCCGCCGTCGTTGTACACGTCGGCGATGTAGGCCGCCATGTCCCGCTGGCTGGGACGATCCTCGAACCCGCCCAGCGCCCGCGCGATCGCGCCGCCCTCGGCGAGCAGGCCCGCGACGTCCACCGGATCGAGGCGCGCCGTGGCACGGGCGCGCGGGACCTCCACCACGACGTACAGCTCGGTGACGTCGTTGTCGACGATGCCGAAGCCCACGCCGCCGTCGTGCAGCCGCGCCGCCACCGACAGATCGGCGCCCGACGGATCCAAGATGCCGCTGGGATGATTGTGCAGCAGCAGCTCGCCGCGCTCGGCCACGCCCGGCAGCGCCAGCACCGCGTCCACCGTGCCGCGCGCCACGACGCGCGCCTCCACGAGCTGGCCGTTGCCGTCGACGCACGCGACGAAGGAGACCTCCCGCCCGCCGGCGCGCGCGATCTCGGCGCGCAGCACGGCGATGACCGCGGGCGCGAGCCGCTCGACGCTCACGTCTTGAGCTCGCGCTTTTTCGCGGCCGGAAACAGGACGTTGTTGAGGATGAGCCGGTAGCCCGGCGAATGCGGGTGCAGCGACAGATCCGTCGGCGGGTCGCCGATCTGGTGCTGCGGGTCCTCGGGATCGTGCCCGCCGAAGAAGGTCCAGGTGCCCTTGCCGTGGTCGCCGTGGAGGTATTTCACCCACGGCGCGTTGGTCTCGTCCGCCAGGACGATGTTGCTGGGCTTGAGCCGCTCCCGCATGAACGAGCTGGTGATGCCGTAGAAATCCGGAATCACTTGCTTGTGGTTCTGGACCAGCATCGTGGGCACGGGATCGATCTTGGCGCTGAAGTTGAACAGCGTGAACGCGCCCAGCGGCTGGCGGCGGCCCGGCACGTTCACCTGGTGGCCGTCGATGTCGGAGAAGCTCGCGAGCTGCGGATTGGGCTCGATGTGCGCGCCCTGAAACGCCAGCGCCTGGGTCCAGTCGAGCTTCGCGTCGGCGGCGGGATCGGCGGGCGTGCCGTCGGCATAGCTCGCCGCGATGTCCACCTGCTCCGCCGCGAGCGCCAGATCGAGCGTCTCCGTCGCCGTGCACATTGCGAACAGGAACCCGCCCTGCTCGACGTAATCGCGGATGCCGCGCGCCACCGCCTTCTTCAAGTCGGGCACCGTGGTGAAGCCGAGCTGCCGCGCCGCGGCGCCGTTGGTGCGGACCATCTCGGCGAGCCACAACGCGCCCGGGAACACGAGAAAGAATTTCGAATACTGGCCGGTGAAATCCTCGTGGTGCAGGTGCAGCCAGTCGTAGCGCTTGAGCCCGCCGCCGACCACGTCGGGATCCCACACTTTCTCGAACGGGATGCCGGCGTATTGCAGCGCCATCGTCACCGCGTCGTCCCACGGCGGCGCGTTGGGCGGGACGTAGACGGCGACCTTGGGCGCTTTCTCGAGGACGACGGCGTCGGCGTTGGTCGCCGCGATCTCGCCGCGAATCGCCGTGACTCGTGCCTCGTCCACGGGCTCGATGTTCACCCCCGCGAGCGCCGCGTCGCGCCGGATCGCGTCGCCGTCGGGCAAGAGAAACGCGCCGCCGCGATAGTTGAGCAGCCACTCGGCCTTCATTCCCGCCTGGATGATGCGATAGGTGACGCCGTACGCCTTGAGATGGTCGCCCTGGGCGTCGTCCATGGGGATGAGCAGCGATGGACTGACGGATGGATGGGCCGATGGGCGGATCGGCACCCGACCGAGCCAGGCCCCAACCGCCCATCCGCCCATCCGCCCCACGAAGTCTCGCCGCTTCATGACCGCGGCACCGCTCCCTTCGCCTTGTCGAGCAGCCGGCGCGCCTCCGGGACCACCGCGCTCTGCGGATACGAGAGGATCAAATGCTCGAGGTGCGTGACCGCGTCGGCGGGACGATTCTGGCGCATCAGGAGCTGCGACCACGCCAGCTCCGCGGCCGGCGCCGCCGAACCGCCCGGCTCGCCCGCGCGCACGATGTCGGCGAAGATGTCCGCCGCGCCCGCCTGGCCTGTGGCGGTCCCCCCGGCGACCTGCCCCGCGAGCAGCAGCACGTCGAGCCGGCCGCCGTGCTCGGGCAGCTGGCCCGCGGCGCGCTGCAGCGCCGCCGCGGCGCCGAGTGAGTCGCCCTGCGCCAGGCGCAACAGCGCCGCTCCCAGCTCGGGGAACGAGTCGCGCGCGATGCGGTCGAGCAGCGCGGTCATGATCGTGCGCGCGGTCGCGTCCTCGCGGTCGCCCGCGTACGGCCCGGCGGCGCGGAAGCGCTCCATCGCGGTCTTCACGCCGCCCCGGTAGAGCGACACCCAGCCCGACAGGGACAGGGCCGCCACGCTCGAATCGCCCGCGAGCAGCGAGTCGGCCGCGGCGAGCTGCCCGCGCGCGGTGCGCGCCCGCGCCAGTCCGAAGTGCAGCTGCTCGCGCTCCTCCAGCGGCAAGTCGTCGTTCACGCGCGCCAGCTCCGCCGCCGCGCTGTCGGGCTCGCCCGCTTCGAGCAGCGCGCGCACCAGGACCGTCCGCGCCGCGGCGCGCGCCGCGGGCGACGCGGTCGAATCAAGGGCGGCGGGCGCGAGGATCGCGCGGGCGGCGGCGCCGTCGCCGGCATCGAGTAACGCGCGCGCCGCGTCGATGCGCGCCTGCAGCGCGAGCCGCGCCGGAAGGATCTCGGCGAACCGCGCCAGCGCGTACGCGCGCACCCGACGCGCCGCGGGCGTGCCCACCGCCAGCGCGCGCTCGGCGAAGCGGTGCAAGGCGTACGGGCCGTCCGGCACGTCGGGGCCGACCGTCGTCTGGAAGACGGTCCACGCGCGCTCGGGCTCACCCCAGCCGAGCAAGAGATCGGCCGCGGTGCGGCGCGCCGCGGGAGCGGCATCGGCTCGCGTCAGCGCGTCCACGACTTTGGCGCGCCCGTCGGCCGGTGTGTCTTCGAGCTGCGCGGTGGCGTTGGGCTGCTGCGCGGGCTCGCCCGCCAGCGCGCGCGCCCACTCCTGCGCCGCGCCTACCCAGTTCTCCTGGCGCTGCTCCAGCTCCGCCGCTTCGATCGCCAGCGCCGCGGGCCGCGCCAACGCGCGCCGTCCCGTGACGATCGCCGCGCGCGCGTCGTCGAAACGGCCGCGATCCTCCAGCGCCACGATCCACTCGCGGTACGGCGACTCGTCGGCCGGCGCGCGGGCGGACCACCGCGCCACCAGCGCGGCCGCCGAGTCGGACAGGTCCACGGCGACGAACGTCCGGATCAACAAGCCCAGGATGGCGGGATTGGTCGAATCGACGGCGAGCGCTCGGCGCGCCGGATCGAGCACTTCGGCCAGACGCGTGAGGTGATCGAGCGCGCGCTCGAGCCCCAGCAGCGCCGGCAGGTTGGCGGGCTCACCCCGCAACACCTGCTGGTAGGCCTGCGCGGCGTCGGCGAAGCGCCCGGCGCGCTCCAGCTCGAAGCCGCGCCCGATCCCCTGGCCGAG
>DATLWA010000330.1:0-14751 GCA_035576905.1 Gemmatimonadales bacterium | reverse complement strand
CGTACGGCGCCTGGCGCCGCTCGCGCACCTCTGGGTCCCGCTCGCCGCCGGCGCCGGCACGCTGGCCGCGGCCGCCGCCGGGGACCGCCGCGACGGCGCGACTGCGGCCGAACGCGGCATGGCCGCCGGGATGTCGGTCGTCGCCGTGGCACTCATCGCCGTGTTCTTCCACCCGCGGCAAACCGTGGGCGGCGCGAGCGTGGGCTGGCACTACTGGCTGGTCATGACGCCCACCTTGGGCGCCGTCTTTGGTCTCGCGGCCGTCGGGGCGGCGCGCATCGCCCACAAGCTTCCCCTGCCGCGCGGTCTTGCGGATCTGGGATTGCTGGTGCTCGCCGCGGGCGTCGGCGCCGCCACCACCGTGTCGCCCTTCGTGGTGTGCGGCCTGGCGGCCGGCGCCGCCGTGAGCGCGGCGCCCGACTCACCGCTGCGCGCGACCCTCGCGGAGCACGCCCCGGTGTGGCGATCGATCCTGGCGCTGTGCGCCGGGCTCTGGCTCGCGGTGCCCAGCGTCTGGCTCCTGGCGCCCGCCGTAGCGATTACCCTGCTTCGCATAGTGTTGCCGTTGGGGCCCTTCGACATCGTGGCACTCGGCATAGGCCTCAATGCAGCGCTCACCGGCGGGGCCGGCGGAGCGGCGTTGCTGGGCACGGTGGCGCTGGCCGTACCCTTAAGCCTTGCCTCGCGGCGCGCCCCTGTTGAGGTTGGGGCATGATTCCATCCTGGGTGGCCGTGCTCAGTGCGCTGTCCCTCGCACTGATCGCGCTCGCGGGGCTCACCATCGCCGCGCAGATCCACGTCGCCGGCCGCCACATGCTCCGCCTGCTAGCCACGTTCGAGGCGCAAGCGGGGCCCGCACTCCAGGACATCCAGCGCCTGGTGGCCGCCATTCGCACCGAGGCCGAGGCCATTACGGGCACGTCCCGGGACCTGCGCGAGCGCATCGTGCGGGCGGCCGACGCGGCGCAGGAGCGTCTCGCCGATTTGGGTGCCCTGCTCGACGTGATCCAGGACGAGGTGGAGGGCGCGACGGTGGACTTCGCCGCCACGGTCCGCACCATCCGCCGCGGGGCGTCGGTGCTCTCCCTGGGCGAGCTGTTGCTGCCCAGTCGGCGCAAGAAGAAGAGGAAGAAGAAGTGAGATTCTGGGTCGCGGGCGTCGTGGCGGCGCTCGTGCTGCTGGTTCTGCTTCCCGGCACGGCGCACGCGTGGACGCCGGGCACGCACATCTACCTGGGCGAGTCGGTGCTCGCCAACCTCGATCAACTCCCCGCCGCCGTCGCCGACTTGCTGCGCACCTACCCGTTCGATTTCCTGTACGGCAACATCGCAGCCGATACGTCGATGGCCAAGAAGTACGCCCCGGTGGGACGGCACTGTCACGCCTGGCACGTGGGCCAGGAGATTTTCGACCTGGCGCACACCGAAGCGCTGCGCTCGTTCGGCCTGGGCTATCTCTCGCACCTCGCCGCCGACACGGTGGCGCACAATTTCTTCGTGCCGCGCCAGCTGGTCCTGACCTCCTCCACGGCGGCGTTGGGACACAGCTACTGGGAGAGCCGGTTCGAGACGCACCTGGGCGACGCCTACGCCAAGACCGCCAAGGAAGTGATCCTCAAGGATCACGCGCCGAGCGACGCGCACCTCGATCAGATCCTCTCGCCCACGTTGTTCAGCCACGGCATCAACCGGCGGCTGTTCCGCGGCATGGTGCATCTCACCGAGAGTCAAAGCTGGCAGTTCGCGTTCCAGCTGATTCTCGAGAGCACGCGGTGGGACCTGCCGGACGAAGACGTGGAGAGCCACATGGCGGTGGCGTTCGAGTACGTGATGGAGATGCTCGGTGAGAAGGATGCGGCGGCGCGGCGGCTCGATCCGGCGGGCGACCAGGCGCTGAAGCTAGCGAAGCAGATGCGGCGGCGGGCGCTGCGCGAAGGCGGCCGCGTGGAACCGGAACGGGTGGCGGAAGCGGCGGAGCAACACTTCGGGCTGCCGACGCCGTCGCTCGCGTTTTGGCGCGAATCGAAAGCGCAGCGACCCTGGCGGCGGGGCGTGTCCTAACCCGCCAGCTTTTCCTCCAGCAGTTTTTGCGTCACCTTCGGATCAGCCTTCCCCTTCGACGCTTTCATTACCTGCCCGATGAAAAACGCCATCAACTTCGTCTCGCCGCCCTTGTAGCGCGCGACCTCCGCGCTGCTCGTGGCGAGCACCCCATTCACCCACCCCACCAGGACGCCCAAATCCGCCACCTGAATCACACCGAGCGACTCCGCCAGCGCGCGCGGGTCGCCGCCGCCGCGGTTGGCGAGCTCCGCAAAGACGCGCTTCGCCGCCTGGTTCGAGACGGTCCCGCCCTTCACCAGGCCGATGAGCTGCGCCAGCGACGTCGCCGGCACGCGCAGCGCGTCGGCGTGGTCCTTGGCGTCGGCCAGCACTTCGCCCATCACCCAATTCGCCGCCGCCTTGGCCTCGGCGCCCGCGTGCACCACGCCCTCGTAATAATCGGCGACGGCCCGGCTGGCCGTGAGCACCGCCGCGTCTTGCTGCGGCAGGCCGTGCTGCGCCACGAAGCGCTCGCGCTTGGCCGACGGCAGCTCCGGCAGCATCTGGCGCTGCTCGTCCAGCCACTCGGACTTCACCACCAGCGGCGGCAGGTCGGGCTCGGGGAAGTAGCGGTAGTCGTGGCTTTCCTCTTTGGAGCGCTGCGGCCGCACGGTATTCGCCTTGGAGTCGTACAGCATGGTCTGCTGCTGCACGGTGCCGCCGGACTCGAGCAGGGCGATCTGGCGGTCGCGCTCCAACCCCAACGCTTTCTCGACGAACGAGAACGCGTTGATGTTCTTCACTTCAGTCTTAGTGCCGAGGGCGCTCTCTCCCGCGCGCCGCACCGAGACGTTGGCATCGACGCGCAGGCTGCCCTTTTCCATGTCGCAGTCGGACACGCCGATGTACTCGAGCACCTGCTTCAGCGTGAGCAGGTAGGCGCGCGCCTCCGCCGGCGAGCGGAAATCCGGGCCGGTGACGATTTCCGCGAGCGGCACGCCGGCGCGATTCAAGTCAACCGCCGTGAATTTGGCAAAGCGATCGTGCAGCGACTTGCCGGCGTCCTCCTCGACGTGCAGCCGCACGATCGTGGCCGTGACCACGCCGCGATCGGGCGAGAAGAACGACAGCTGCCCGCCCGTGGCGAGGGGCTGCTCGTACTGCGAGATCTGGTAGCCTTTGGGCAGGTCGGGATAGAAGTAATTCTTGCGGGCGAAGACGCTCTTGGTGTGCACCGTGCAGTTGAGCGCCAGGGCCGCCCGCACCGCCAGCTTCATCGCTTGCTCGTTGGGCACCGGCAGCGCGCCGGGCAGGCCGAGGCAGACCGGGCAGACGTTGGTGTTGGGCTTGGCGCCGAACTCCGCCGAGCAGCCGCAGAACATTTTCGACGCCGTGCTGAGCTGCACGTGCGTCTCCAGTCCGATGACCGTCTCCCAGGCGCCCCCGCCCGCCATCAGGCCTCCTCGGTGGCGGGCACCACCCGCTCCAGGGCATACGCCGCCTCGAGCATTTCATCCTCGAGGAACGCCTGACCGATAAACTGCCCGCCCACCGGCAGCCCTTTCACGTGGCCGATCGGCAGCGACATCGCCGGCAGGCCCGCGAGATTGGCCGTACACACAAAGATGTCCGACAGGTACATCGACACCGGATCGGCGAGCTTTTCGCCCGCCTTGAACGCCGTCGTGGGCGTGGTGGGCGTGAACAGGAGATCCACGCCGCGATCGAAGGCGTTGCGGAAGTCCTGCGCGATCAGCGCGCGCGCTTGCTGCGCCTTGCGGTAGTAGGCGTCGTAGTAGCCCGACGACAGCACGTATGTCCCGACCAGGATGCGGCGCCGCACCTCGGGCCCGAACCCTTCGCCGCGGGTGTTGCGATACAACGACCGCACGTCCGCCGCATCGTCGGAGCGCGCGCCGTAGCGCACGCCGTCGTAGCGCGCCAGGTTGGACGACGCCTCAGCCGGGGCAACGATGTAGTACGCGGGCACCGCATACGAGGTATGCGGCAGCGACACCTCGCGCACCGCGGCGCCCAGGTCCTTGAGGAGCCGGATCGCCCGGTCACACGCCCGGCGGACGCCGGGATCCAAATCGGACGGGAAATACTCCTTGGGAATGCCGATCACGAACCCGCTGAGGCTCTCGGGCACCGTGGGCAGGCGCAGCGGGTCGCGCTCATCGCACGTGGCGTCGCGCTGATCGCGGCCCGAGATGACCGACAGGACGCGCCCCGCGTCGTGCACGCTGCGGCCGAACACGCCGATCTGGTCGAGCGAGGAGCCGAAGGCCACCAGGCCGTAGCGCGACACGCGGCCGTAGGTCGGCTTGATGCCCACGACGCCGCAGAACGAGGCCGGCTGGCGCACCGAGCCGCCCGTCTCCGAGCCGAGCCCCGCCGGCACCACACCCGCGGCGACGAGGGCGGCCGAGCCGCCGGAGGAGCCGCCGGGCACGCGCGTCTTGTCGAGCGGGTGCACGCTGCGGCCGTAGGCCGAGTGCTCCGTGGAGGAGCCCATGGCGAACTCATCGCAGTTGCTCTTGCCCGCGATCAGGGCGCCCGCGGCGCGCAGCCGTCCCACGGCGGTGGCATCGTAGGGCGCGCGCCAGCCTTCGAGGATCTTGGAGCCGCAGGTGGTGGTGAAATCGAGCGTGCAGATGTTGTCCTTCACGACGACCGGCATGCCGTAGAGCACGCCCGAGGGGTGGGCCGCCTGTGCCTGTTGTACCAGCGACTTGCGCAGCTCGGTGGTAGGCGTGAGCAGCGCGTGCAGGCGCTTCACCTTGGTGAGGCGCTCGACGGTGGCCCGCGCGGTCGCGACCGCTTCGGCGACGGTGGTCACTCCTCGTCCGCCGCGCCGTTGCCCTGCTCGAATTGCTCGAGCTTGGGCACCAGGAAGTACCCTTCCTTGAATGCCGGCGCCATGTCGGCGGGCGGGCGCGCCAGCGGGATGGGCTTCACTTCGTCGGCGCGGAAACGCGTGGCGTCGGGGCCCGCGAGAAACGGCTTCACGGTCTCGCCCGCCGGCAGCTGGTTCAGCTGCGCCACGTAGTCGAGGATGCGGGACATCTGCTCAACCAACAGCGGCAGCTGCTCCTCGTCGACGTGGAGCTCCGCCAGCTGCGCGATGCGGAGCACTTCCTCACGCGTCACACTCATGCGCTTTCATTCTCCCAGTCGCGCTCGAGGCCCGCATAGGCCACGAGCAGCTGTTTCGTTCCGACGTCGCCGTCTGCGAATTCCACCGTCACCTTCAGCTCGCGGCCCCTCCCGGTCACCGCGGTGACCACGCCCACGCCGAACTTGCGGTGACGCACCCGCTCGCCCTTCACGTAGCGGGGCCGGTCCTGCGACACGTCTTCGACCGGCTCTTCTTCCACGCGGAAGCGCGGCCCGGGCCGGCCGCCGCGGCCACGCCGCTCGGGACGATCCCAGAACGGCGTGGTGCTGCGCTCCTCGATGACTCCCGGGGGCAACGCTTCGAGGAAACGGGACGGCTCGGCGAGCTCGAGGCGCCCACCGCGATAGCGCGTCCGCGCCCAAGAGAGATACAACCGTTCGCGTGCGCGCGTGAGACCCACGTAGCACAAGCGGCGCTCCTCTTCCAACCCGCCCGGCTGCCCCGCCGACCGGGCGAGCGGAAATAATCCGTCCTCGAGCCCCGCCAGCGCCACTACCGACCACTCCAGCCCCTTCGCCATGTGCATCGTCATCAGCGTGACGCCGGGGCCCGCCGCCGCCTCGTCGGTGGGCGTGAGCAGCGCCGCCTGCGTGAGGTAGCGCTCCAGCGCCGTGCCGCCTTCAGCGTCCTCGCCGGCGGTCGCATCCTGCACCTCCGCCCACTCGGCGGCGCCGGCAACCAGCTCGCGCACGTTCTCGAGGCGCTCGACCCCCTCCGGACCCTCCTCGGCGAGGTACTGCTCGTACCCGGTCACCGCGAGCACCTGCTCCAGCACCATGGCGGGGTCGGCCGCGCCCGCCGACTCCCGCAGGCGGTCCACCAGGTCCGCTACACCCTTGAAGGCGTCGCGCACGTTGGGCCGCAGCTCGGGGATGCGCTCGGCCTGGCGGGCCGTCTCGAGCAGCGGATGCGCCCAACGGGCGCCGTACTGCCCCAGCACCTGGAGCGATGCATCGCCGATGCCGCGCCGCGGCACGTTGACGACGCGCAGGAACGCCTCGTCGTCGGCGGGATTGGCGATGATCCGCAGGTAGGCGAGGAGATCCTTCACTTCGCGCCGCTCGTAGAAGCTCACCGCGCCCACGATGCGGTACGGAATGCCCCGAAACCGCATCGACTCTTCCAGCGGCCGCGACTGCGCGTTGGTGCGGTACAGGATCGCCATGCCTTCGTATGGAATGTCCGTATCCGCCGCCAGGCGGGCCAGCTCGCCCGCGAGCCACTGCGCCTCATCGCGCTCATCGGCCGCGGTGAGCAGCACCGCGCGCTCCCCGCCCTTCTTGGCCGTGAACAGCGTCTTCCCCAGACGCGCCGCGTTCTCGGCGATCACGGCGTTGGCGAGATCGAGGATCACCTGCGTGGAGCGGTAATTCTGCTCCAGCTTCACGAGGGTAGTGCCCGGGAAGTCGTCCTGAAACGCCAGCATGTGGCGCACGTCGGCGCCGCGCCAGCCGTAAATCGCCTGATCGTCGTCGCCCACGACGCAGAAGTTCTTGTGCTCCGCGGCCAGCGACTTCACGAGCTGGTATTGCGCGACATTGGTGTCCTGGAATTCGTCCACCAGCACGTGATCGAAGCGGCGGCGCCAGTACGCCAGCCGCTCGGGATGCTGCGCGAACAAGGTCAGCGGGTGCAGCAGCAGATCGTCGAAATCCATCGCATTGGCCTGCTGCAGCGCGGCCGCCAGCGCGCGATAGATCTCGGCGGTGACCTGGGCGAGCGGGCTGTCGGCGTCGGCGGCGAAGCCCTCCGGCGTCACCATGCGGTTCTTGGCGCCCGAGATGAGCGAGTGCACGGCGCGCGGCGGATATGCCTTGGGCGAATGGCCGCGCGCTTCGAGCAGGCGCTTGATCAGCGCCTGAGAGTCGTCCTCGTCGTAGATCGTGTAATTGGGCCCGAAGCCGAGCAGCGGCGCTTCGCGCCGCAGCAGCCGGGCGTCGAGCGAGTGGAACGTGCCGATCCACAGGCCGGTGGGCTCCGCGCCGAGCAGCGTGGCGACGCGGCCGCGCATCTCGCCCGCCGCCTTGTTCGTGAACGTGACCGCGAAGATGCGCTCGGGCCGCACGCCACGGTGCTTGATCAGGTGGGCGATCCGGGCGGTGAGCACCCGCGTCTTGCCCGAGCCGGCGCCCGCGAGTACGAGCAGCGGGCCGCCGGGATGCTCGACGGCCGCGCGCTGGGCGTCGTTGAGCGCCAGCGTCATGAGGCCGGCGCGAGCGGCAGCTCGACCACGAACACGCTGCCCCGGCCGCCCTCGCCCGGGGCGTAGGTCAGCCGGCCGCCGTGCTGCTGCTCCACGATGCGCCGCGCCAGCGCGAGGCCGATGCCCCAGCCGCCGGGCTTGGTGGACACGCCGGGCTGGAACAGGCGGCGCCGCACGTCGGCCGGCACGCCGGGCCCGTCGTCGCTGACGCTCACGCGCACCGATCCACCGTACGGCTCGACCCGCACCGCGACGCGACCGCCCTGCCCCGACAATGCATCGATCGCGTTCTTCACGAGAGCTTCGAGCGCCCACTCGAGCAGCACGGGGTCGCCCAGCGTGTTGGGACCGGGGCCCGAGGCCGCGAGATTGAGCGCGACGGGGCTGGCCAGCGTCGGCAGGCGCGGCCGGAAGTATTCGACGACACGCTCGGCGACCGAGCCGATGCCCACCGGCTCGCGGCGCGCCGGCCGGCCGGTCCGCTCAAAGCGCTTGGCCACGCGCTCCAGCCGCTCGGTGTCGGCCTCGAGGTGGCGCACGAGGTCGGCGTTCGCCACGCCCTGCTCGCGCAGATAGGCGATCCATCCCGTGAGACTCATCAGCGGCGTGCCGAGCTGGTGCGCCGATTCGCGCGCCATCGCGACCCACAGCCGGTCCCCCTCGGCCACCATGCGCCAGCGGTACGCCCACACGGCCAGCAGCACGAGACAGAGCAGCACGCCCCCTTCGAGCGCCGCCAGCAGCGTGAAGCGGCGGGCGACGGGCAGCGACCCATAATGGATGGTGCCGACGCCCGGCTGGACCAGCGGTGCGTTGACGCGGTCGAGGGCCGCGACCCAGATGCGCACCGTGGCGGAGTCGGCGCCGTCGCCGAACGGCGCGTTGGCGGTGGCGGTGACGCGGCCGGCGGTGTCGGTCACGGCGATGGGGACGCCGAGCGCGCGGACTTGGCCGGCGAGATCGAGCAGGGCGGCGGCCGCGGCGTCGGGGCGCGGGTCGTTGAGCCCCGCGAACACGCGGCCGAGCAGCCGCGTGGTGTCGCGCGCATCATCGCGCAGATGGCGCGCCACGACCCAGGCATAGCCGACGGACAGCGCGCCGAAGGCGAGCGCCAGGCTCACGACGGCGATGGGACCGGCGCGACGCAGCGACTCGCTAGGCACCGGCGGTGGCGGGCGGCGCGGGCGGCGCCGGCGGCGCGAGCCGCTCGACGCCCATGTACGGCACGAGGGCGGGCGGAATGGTCACCGACCCGTCCGGCTGCTGCCGCGTCTCGAGCAGCGCGGCGATGGTGCGCGGCAAGGCGACGCCGGAGGCGTTGAGGGTATGGACGAACTCCGGTTTCTCTCCGGCTTTCGGCCGGAAGCGGATGCCGGCGCGCCGTGCCTGAAAATCCGTGAACGTGCTGGCGCTCGCTACTTCGAGCCACTGTCCCACTCCCGGCGCCCACACTTCGAGGTCGTACGTCTTGGCACTGGCGAAGCCCACGTCACCCGCGGCGAGCAGCACCACGCGGTATGGCAGCTCGAGGCGCTGCAGCACCGCTTCGGCGTGCGCGGTGATCCGCTCGTGCTCGGCGACGGCGTCGGCCGGCCGCACCAAGCGCACCAGCTCGACTTTGTCGAACTGGTGTACGCGCAGGAGGCCGCGCGTGTCCTTGCCGTGCGCCCCCGCTTCGCGCCGGAAGCAGGGCGAGTAGGCGCAGTAACTCACGGGCAATCGCGCGCCGTCGAGAATCTCGTCGCGGTGAATGTTGGTGACGGGCACTTCGGCGGTGGGAATGAGAAACAGGTCGTCGGGCGCCGTCTTGTACGCGTCGTCCTCGAACTTCGGCACCTGGCCCGTGCCCTGCATCGTCTCGCGCTTCACGAGGAACGGCGGCTCGACCTCAACGTAGCCGTGCTCGCGCGTGTGCAGATCGAGCATGAAGTTGACGAGACCGCGGGCCAGGCGCGCCCCGGCGCCCGTGAACAGCGGAAAGCCCGAGCCCGAGATCTTGGCGCCGCGCGCCAGGTCGAACAGCGCGAGCCGCTCGCCCAGCACCCAATGCGGCTGCAACACTTTGTCCTGTGGTCGCGGCGTGCCCCACGTGCGCACGACGGCGTTCTGCGCGGCGTCGCCGTCGGGCAGCTCGGGCAGCGGCAGGTTGGGGACGAACAGCGCCTTGGCCTCGAGCACCGACTCGATGTTGCGCTGCTCGCTCTCGAGCTGGGTGATGCGCAGGCCCAGTTGTTTGCGTTGCTCGACGATGTCGGCGGGGAGTTTGCCGTGTTGCTTGACGAGGGCCGCGTCGGCTTTGGCGCCGTCGTTGCGCTCGGCTTTGAGCTGGTCGAGCTGCGCCGTGAGGGCGCGGCGCTTCATGTCGAGGGCTTCGAGCTCGTCGAGCAGCCGGGTGAGCCCGGCGTCGCCGCGGCGCCCCAGCGCGGCGCGTACCTGGCCGGGGGCGGACCGCAGCAGCTTGAGATCGATCACGTCACGAGTGCGGCACGCCGGGTTGGAGGCTGCGATAGCCGCAGTTCGCGTCCACCAGGATCTCGAAGTCCACGCGGCGCGCCACCGAATCGTAGGCCAGGACTTTGAGTTTCGCGTAATAGAAAATGGTCGCGCCGAGCGAGCACCCGGGCCGCGAGCGCACCACGGCGACGGTGCCGGTATCGAACACGAACGCGCTGTCCGACGTGAACCCCGAGCTCGGCGGCGTGCGGATCGCCTCGAATGTCCCGGTCGCGCGGCGCAGGCCCGATCCGATGCCGAGGCCGAGCGCGCCGGTCGGCAGGAACACGAGGCGGCCCAGCGTGTCGACGTTGAAGGCGAAGTCGAGATCGGAGGAGCGATCGGTGCGGATCACGCCCTTGTTGACGTTCTTGTTGGCGAGCTTGTAGCCCGACGGCAGCGACAGCGCGGTGCCGTCCAGCGCCCACAGGGAGACGGTATCGACGATGTTCTCGTCCGACGCCACAGGCAGACCGAGCGTGTCGGTGCACGCGGCGACGAACGCGGCGATGCCGCAGGCGGCGGCCAGAAGTCGGAGGCGAGGGCGCGGGGAATTCATCGGTGGGGGAAGATACCGGGCCGCGTCAGAGTGGGTCAACCCACGGCCAGTTCTTGACTTCGCCTGTGCCGCGGTCTAGGTTGGCCTCCCCTATGGCGACGATCCGTGACGTGGTGGAAGCGCTCAACCGGCGTGCCGGCGTCGATGCCGTGGTGGTGGTCGGGCGCGACGGCCTCGCCATCGATTCCCGCGTCAAGGACGGCGTGGACGGCGAAAACGTCGCCGCCCTGCTCCCCTCGGTCATCAACGGCATGGCGCAGCTGGGCAGCGCCGGCGGCCGCGGCGATTTCGGCACGGCCGTGCTGGAATTCGGCCAGGGGGTCGCGGTGGTCGCGGTTCTCAACGCCGACGCGCTGCTGGTCGTCCTCGTCCAACCCGACACCAACGTAGGCGGGTTGCTGTTCGATCTGCGCCGGCACCGGTCGGCGATCGCCGGCCTCCTCTGAGCGGGAGCGGGCCATGGCCTCCCCGCGGCATCTCCTCCTGGTGGACGACGAGCCCCACATCGGGCTCGTCTTGCGCCCCGTGCTCGAAGGACAGGGCTTTGAAGTCACCCTGGCCCGCACGCTGGCCCAGGCGCGCGCGGCGCTCGCCGACCCCGCGGCGGGCATCACCGGCCTGCTGCTCGACCTGCACCTGCCCGACGGCTCGGGACTCGACTTCCTGTTGGAGCTCCGCGCGCGCCCGGCCACGGCGCGCCTCCCGGTCATGGTGCTGACGGCGGAAGGCGAGGACCGCATCCTCTCCGCCATCGCCCGGGCCGGGGCCACGATCGTCACCAAGCCGTTCAGCCCCTCCAAACTCGTGACCCAGGTGAACGCGCTGTTCGGCGCCGACGCGGCCGCATGAGCGTCTGGGCGGCGATTCTCGCGGGCGGCTCGGGCACGCGGTTCTGGCCGCTCTCCACACCGGAGCGCCCCAAACAGCTGCTGCCCCTGGCGGGCGACCGCCCGCTCCTGGCGCAGGCGGTGGCGCGGCTGGCGGGCCTGGTGCCGCCCGAACGCATCGTGGTCCTGACGGGCCCGTTCCTCGTGGACCAGATCGCGGCGGTGGTGCCGGCCGTGCGCGAACACATCTTCGCCGAGCCGCGCGCCGCTTCCACGGCGCCCGCCCTCGTGTGGGCGGCCGACTGGATCGCGCGGCGCGATCCCAACGCGCAAATGGTGTCGTTGCACGCCGACTGGGCCGTGGGCGACGACGCCAAGTTTCGGGCCTCGGCGGAGCGCGCGCTGGCGGTCGCCGCGAAACACGACGTGCTCGTCACGGTGGGCGTGAAACCGGTGCGGGATGAGACCGGCTACGGCTACATCGTGCCCGGCGCCGCACTGGGCCGCGCGCGCAAGGTCAAGCGCTTCGTCGAGAAGCCGAGTGCCGCGCGCGCGGCGGCCTTACGGAAGCAGGGCGCCCTGTGGAACACGGGCCTGTTCGCGTGGGGGGTGCAACGGTTTCTCGCCGAGGCCAAGGCCTGCGCCACTGAGCTGCGCCGCGCCTGGCCGCCCCTCGCCGCGGGCGACGCGCCGGGGTTCTTCGCCGCCGCGACGCCGGTGGCCGTGGACGTCGCGGTGCTCGAGCGCACCAAACGCCTGGCGGTCGTCGCGGGCACGTTCACGTGGGACGACATCGGCTCCTGGGACGCCCTGCTCCGCATCCGGCGGCGCGACGCGCACGGCAACGTCGTGGTGGGACGCGTCACGCTGGGCGACGACGTGCGCGATTCGGTGCTGTGGGCGGAAGACGACGACCTCACGGTGCTGGGCGCGCAGGGCGTGATCGTCGTCCGCGCGCACGGCCACACGCTGGTGACGTCGCTGGGACACGCCGACTCGCTCAAGGCCATCGTGCAACGGCGATGACGCACGCGCTCTATCTCCTCGATCCCGAGCCCGCGCCCGCGTGGGCGCCCTACGCCGGCTCGCGGCCGCTGTGCGAGCTGCGCGCCGGCGCGCACCTGATTCGCGAGCGCTGGGAGCAGTTCCTCGGCGCCGAGACGACGGAGATCTTCGCGCTGCCGCACCTCGCGGGTTTTGCCGAGGGGCGGTTGCCGCGCGTCGCAGCGTTCCACGCGGTGCGCGGACCCGCAGTCGTGGGCTCGTCCACGTTCGCACCGCGGGGCCTGGCGCCGGCGCTGCCCGAGGAACCCTTCCGTCTCACCTGTGGCGGTGTGACGGTCGGCTGGGGCGTGGGCGCGGGCGAGACCTGGACCGCGCCGCATCCGGCCGCCGCCATCGACGTCGAAGGATTGGTGTTGCACGGCGCCGCCGACCTGATTCGCGCGCTCGATCGCCTGCTGCCGCCCGACGCCGCCGCGCTGCTGGGCGAGAGCGATCCCGTGCCCGCCGGGTGCCACGTGCTGGGCGACGCCGCCAACTTGGCGTTGCACGAGGCGAGCGTCGAACCCGGCGTCGTGTTCGACGTGCGCGCGGGTCCGGTGGTGCTGGAGCACGGCGTCGAGGTGCGCAGCGGCGCGCGGCTCGAGGGCCCGCTCTGGGTCGGCGCGAACTCGCGCCTGCTCGGCGGCCCGATCCGCGGTTCGGCGATCGGGCCGCATTGCGTGGTGCGCGGTGAGGTGGCGGCGGCGGTGTTCATGGGCTACGCCAACAAGTCGCACGACGGGTTCGTGGGACACTCCGTGGTGGGCCGCTGGGCGAACCTCGGCGCCGGCACCACCACGTCCAACCTGAAAAACACGTACGGCCCCGTGCGGCTGCAAGTCGGCGGGGCGGCCATCGAGACGGATCTGCAGTTCCTCGGCAGTCTGATCGGCGATCACGTCAAGACCGCCATCGGCACGCTGCTCGGCACGGGCACCGTGCTGGGCGCGGGCGCCAACGTGTTCGACGTGGTGCGCGCGCCCAAGTACGTGCCGCCCTTCGCCTGGGGCGGCACCGACGGCACGCGGATGACGCGCGACGGGTTCCTCACGGTCGCGGCACGCGTGCTGCCGCGCCGCGACGTGCCGTTCGACGACGCGACGCGCGCCACCCTGGGACGGATCTACGACTGGGCCACCCGATGAGCGCGGATAAGTCGGACGACGGCGCGCAACAGTACAAGCGCATCGGGAAGTTCGAGCTCCACGGCCTGATCGGCGAAGGCGCCATGGGCGTCGTGTGGAAGGCCTACGACCCCGTGCTGCGCCGCTACGTCGCGCTCAAACGGCTCGGGCCCCAAGTCGGCAAGACCAAGGAGGCGCACGATCGCTTCCTGCGCGAAGCCCGCGCGGCGGCCGCCCTGCAGCACCCCAACATCGTCACGATCTACGACCTGGGCGAGCACGACAAACAGCTGTTCATCGCGATGGAGCTGGTCGAAGGCCGCGATCTGAGCGAGCTGATCGCCTCACAGGAGCCGCTGGCGCTGGAGCGCAAGCTCGACATCGCGGTCGAGATGCTGGAGGGGCTGGAGTACGCGCACGAGCGCGGCGTGATCCACCGCGACATCAAGCCGTTGAACATCCGGCTGACGTCCGACGGCCGCGTGAAGATCATGGACTTCGGCATCGCGCGGCAGCAGTCGGCCGACGAATCCGGCGGCGCGGCGCTGGTGGGCACGCCCAGCTACATGGCGCCGGAGCAGATCACCAACGGGCCGATCACGCGCGTGACCGACGTGTTCGCCGTGGGATGCCTGCTGTACGAGCTGCTGACATACCAAAAGCCGTTCGCGGGCGAGTCGCTGCACGGCGTCCTGTACCAGGTGCTCACCACCGATCCCAAGCCGCTGCGGACGATGGCGCCGTCGATTCCGGCCTCGCTCGAGCGCGTGGTGGCGCGCGCGATGAACAAGGTGCCCGAGGACCGCTACGACAGCGCGCGCCAGCTGCAGCAGGCGCTGGTGGGCATCAGGGCGGCGCTCTCGGGCGCGGGCGACAGCACGACGCAGCGCCTGGGCGAGCACTGGTCGCGCATTCCGCTGTGGGCGCTGCGCATGCTGCAGCACGCGCCGTTCAAGTGGCGCCTCACCGTGCTCGGCCTGTTGGCGGTCACGGTCACCGCCGTGGCGTACCTGGCCCTGACGTCGCCGCCCCCGGCCGCGGTTCCGGCCGTCAGCGCCGACACAGCGGCGCCCGCGAATCTCAATCCCGCCATCCGGGCGCTGCGCGACACCGCCGCCGCCGCGCGCGGGCGCGCGCTGCGCGCGGGTGCCTTGCGCAACAACGTGCCCTCGATGCTCGTGGCCGAAACGATGTGGGAGAACGCGGAGCAGGCCGCGCGCCGCGGGGCCGTCACGCGCGCGTCCACCGGGTACCAGGGCGCCACCGAGCAGTATCACA